>CANMNM010000061.1 GCA_947499275.1 Actinomycetota bacterium
AATTCGACGTGAATGGCGACCTAGTCGTGCGGCAGTCGCCGCTTTAGGCTTTGATTCGGAATCTTCGAGGACAACTTCCGTCGCGTTATCAATGAGATAGGTCAAGGGTTGTGGAATTGATCCTTTGACCCACTGCCCAAAAAACTCATTGAAGTCCTGTGATTTCCACCCTGCCTGCATACCGCGTTCAATCGTTTCGGCGGTAAACCGATACACGCTAGCGGCTCCACGGCTCTCAATATCGGCGATTGCGTGTAATTTCTCGCCAACTTCCAGCGGAAGTGGTCCAGCCGCTATGACGGTTAAGTCTCCCTGAATGAGGAATTCAGTTACTTCGGCCGGAAGCTTGAGAGTTGAACCGGCGATTGGTGCATCGTCTGCTGTGATTCCAATGCCCGCTTCGCACAAGATTTCACCATGAGCTATCCCGATCCACTCAGCTTCGCGCAAGGTGACTTTGGCGACTTCCTCTCGGCGGGACCCCCGTCTCCGCGGATAGAAATGATCAAGTGCTTTGACAAAAAGTTTCCAGTGCCTGGTCGCAGCAGCGTCGGTGTTTTCATTCCACCATTGGAGTGTGCGAAGTGTTTGCCAACGCATGACACCGACGGTAGGGGACTCACCACTTCCTGAAAGTGGCTTATTGCCTTCACTGCCCATTAGTGGAAGGTCAAGCCAAGCTTGAGCCAGTACGACCCACTGCGATTCTTTCGACTTATTTCGCCATGTTTCATACTTTGTTGTGACTTCCCATTGCAATGAAGTTGTCAACGCAATGAGCCCAGCGTGATACAGAACTTCTATAAGGAGGCAAGCTTCGTTGAGAGGAATTGCCAGAAACTTTGCAAGTTGATCAACATCTTTTGTTGCAATCCCACCTGAGCGAAGTGCTGTTAGGGGTGCAGTTCGGAAAATATACAGCGCGTCATGAGCCAATGACATAAATGTGTGAGCTGCAAGACCTGACTGCATTTGCAGATCCTGTTTCGGCGCAGTGCCGTTTGACTCGGGAGGAAGGGGAACGACGAGTGCATCCGAGTACCCCTCATTCAAGGTGTCACGCACTGAAGTCACCGCGCTGAGCGAGTCGGGCAAACCCCACACCAGGGCCAATTTGAGCAGTACGCCGATTTCTACTTCGAGGTTTTCTGCGACAAGGGGATCAACGGACTCGGATAGCGCAACGCTGCTCATCGAGTTTTCACGAAGGGTAAACAAGACATGAAGCTGTGGCGCGGACAAAATGTCAAGGGTTCGACTCACCGAGGGAGTCGCTGTTGCGCGTCTGGCCAAACTGGAGATATCAGCGGGCGCCGGGTGAGCCAAATCTGGGCGACCTAAGAAAAGTTCGGTAAGTTCAACCTCACTGCGACCGCGTAAGGAATCGGCGAGGCTTCGTGGGCGGCTAGTGCTCATTCGCTGGGTGACCCCGATGCCAAAGATGACGTTGATCGAGAGCGGGCCGACATGGTGAGCCCAGCCAGGACTGTAGCCAGGCCAACCCCGGTGATCATCGACAAAAACCACCACGTACCTGAAAGTTCAAGATCGCTGACGAGCGGAAGAATTGCAATCAAAGTTGCCACAAGTCCAATGATCGTGAGGATCGCTCCCGCTTTGATTACCCCCTGTGCCCGCGTTACTTTGGCGCTTTCGAAGGTTCCGGGCATTTGCTTAGCCTAGGCCCTCGTGGTTTGACCACCAGATCCGGAACCAAAGGGTGCCTGCGATAACCTTGAGGACACTCCGTTGGGGGGTGGGAAGTGCGTTATGGAGAGAGTGGGGCGAGCCGTGCCTACAGGAACAGTTAAATGGTACGACGCAGAAAAGGGCTTCGGCTTTATTTCAAGTGATGAAGGCGAAGACGTCTTCGTTCACGTCTCAACCCTGCCCACCGGTGTTACCGCGTTAAAGCCGGGCACCAAACTCGATTTTGGAATTGTTGACGGACGCCGTGGCAAGCAGGCCTTGACCGTGACTATTTTGAGTGAACCCGCTTCAGTTGTCAAAGGTCACCGCAAGAAGGCCGATGACATGGCAATCATGTTGGAAGACGTGATTAAGTTACTCGACAGCGTGAGTAATCAGTTACGCCGTGGAAAGTACCCGACCGATGCTATGGCGCAAAAGACCGCTTTGGTGTTGCGCGCTGTTGCCGACGATCTAGATATTTAATACGAGTTTTCCGTGCACGTCGCCGTGCAGCATTGACTCGAAGGCGACTCGTGCTTGCTGAATTGGCAAGACTCGATCAATCACGGGTTTTGTTTTCGTTCGCTCCATTAATTCGAGTAATTCAACAAAGTCACTTCGTGAGCCCATGGTCGAACCGTTAATTGATAGTTGCAGGAAGAAAACTCGATTGAGGTCTGCCGGTGGCATTGCGCCACTTGTTGCGCCAGAGACAACTATTGTTCCCCCGGGGCGAAGGGATCGAAGGGAGTGCGACCAGGTTGCTTCGCCAACAGTTTCAATGACCGCGTCAACTTTGCCCGGTAATTTCGCATTCGATTCAAATACGTGATCTGCTCCGAGCCCGGTGGCAAAAGCACGCTTGCTTTCATCACGTGAAGTGGCCCAAACATTAAGGCCAAGGGCTTTTGCCAAAACAATTGCGGCTGTGGCAACACCGCCGCCAGCGCCTTGAATGAGAACGGTGTCTCCGGGCTGTGTGTTAGAACGCTTTGCAAGCATTCGATAAGCCGTTAGGTAGGCCGTTGGTAGGCATGAAGCCTCTTCAAAACTAATCGATGCCGGTTTATCCAAAAGATTCTGGGCCGGAACACGAACACGCTCCGCGAGCGTCCCCGGGTACAACTCACTCAAGAGAGTGCGGTGAACATCAAGGGTTTCGTCAAAGATTTTTCCATCAGAGCTATGGGAGTCACCGATCACCGCGTGCACGACTACTTCGCGACCATCATCGGTTACGCCAGATGCGTCACTTCCCAAGATCATCGGTACGCGATCAGCTTTGAGCGCTTGACCTTTAAGGGACCAAACATCGTGGTGATTTAGACTTGCACTTTTCACATTTACCGTGACCCATTCAGGGGGAGTCTCCGGTTCAGCAATCTCACCAACGGTTAGTGCATCGAGGGGATTTTCCGGATCAATCGAGTGTGCATAAACGGCAAACATCTTGCTCCTTAACTCGCTTGATCTAGTTTGAAGATCCAGATGCCTCGGGCGCCGACGCCAGTGCTGGCATAGATTTGTAGTAGTTCACCTTCGGCTGGGATTACCTGGGTCTCAGGGAATGTGAAGCGGTAGTAAAGACTCGTGATCGGGTTTGCATTCAGGCGCTTATCGCCGAGCACTACAAACCAACCTGTCTCTGCGACAGCAGGATCCACGCTAATTCCCACTGTATCGCCGGGAAAAACTGAGACGACTGAAACTGCATCGCCGCTTGCCGCTTGGGCGATCAGGTCTTGGGCGCAGTCCCCGGTGCCCAGTTCTTCAGATTCAAAGGCCCAGCAAGTTGCTTGCCGGTTTTGGCTATTGGACCCGGAGAAGACCGTGGCGTTAGGTAAGGGCTTGGTACAACCGGAAAGAAGCAGCAATGCCGAGACTGTGAGGGAGAGGAGGGCAGCGCCCTTGCGAAACTGTGGGGTCATGGCGGTGACATTACCCGCTGTTCCCTCCCCGGCGCCTCATGGGAGAGACTTGGGGGGTGAGTACGCAATTGTCAGCCCTAGCCACAGCCGCTGAGGCGCCAAACTTGGCTGTGGATCCAACGTTTGTCAGTGCCCTGGATGAGGCAAAAGCCGCTGCGATTATTGAGGCCGGCAATTCAGCTTTTATCGGTGAACACCTTGGATTGGTCATGGAAGCCGAGAACCTAGCAACCCACCTGTTTCAATGTACGAATAAGGCATATGTTGGTTGGCAGTGGGCCGTCACGCTTGCGGTTGCCCCAAAGAGCAAGTCAAAGGTCACCGTAACTGACGTCGTTCTGCTTCCTGGGCCAGACTCGATTTTAGCGCCGCCCTGGCTTCCGTGGAGTGAACGAATTCAACCCGGTGACCTCAGCCCCGGTGACGTACTCCCGGTCGATGCGCATGACGAACGTCTCGTGGTGGGCTTTGCAGAATTTTTTGCCAGTGACGTAAACGAGGACTTTGAATACGTTGAGGAATATCGGGGCATCATGTCCGGTTGGGAATTGGGACTTGGTCGCGCTCGAGTGCTTTCCGTCGTTGGGCGCGAGCAGGCCGCGGATCGCTGGCAGAGCAGCGAATTCGGTCCCGCAACTGAAATGGCCCGACTTGCACCAGCATCCTGCGGCAGTTGCGGTTTTCACAATTCCTTAGCGGGTCCACTCGGGCAAGCGTTTACCGTATGCACCAATGCACTCTCACCGGCTGACGGCCGCATCGTCTCGTTGAGTTTTGGTTGCGGTGCACACTCAGGCACCGTAGATCCGGGATTTGTGCCGGTTGAACGTGAGGGTTCAACGAGCATCGAGTAGAGAACTCAGGCAGCTGCTTAGTTAACTACCCAGTCCGATCCTGCGATTACGCCGGTGCAAAAAGGCCAAACCCAGGACCCCGGTCACGCTGGCGATCAGTCCGACACCGAACCACCAAACGGTAATGCCCGATGAACTCCCCGTGATTCCGGCGGGTGAGATCGGCGCAATGAATGCAATAACCGCCGTCGAAATGATAGCCATTACGGTCCCAATTCGAACCGGTAAAATCGCGTTGGAATCGGATGCGGCCATGTGGAAAGAGTAACGGCTTACGGGTTGAATGGGAATCATTGCTTTAAGGTTAGGGAATGACCCCAGGATTTCGAAGGATCGTCACCATAGTGGTGCTCGTAGCGCTTATTGGAAGTGTTTTTGTTGCGGCGATTGCGTCAATCTGATTCGTAAGTTTCTTTGTGTCGCGGTTCTGACTGGGCTCACTGGGCTCACTGGGCTGGCGCTTGCACCGGCAGGCCCGGCGGCAGCCTCGACGGCGCCAGACGTGATGTGTGAATTCACGGATCCGCGCCTGAGCGAAATCAGTGGAATGGCGCCCTCGGCATTGCACAGAGGTGTCATGTGGGTTCACAACGATTCAGGTGATGACGCCAAGTTATACGCCCTCAAACTTGACGACTGCTCTGTTGTTGGTGAACTCACTTTGCGTGGTGTTTCTGCACGCGACTTTGAAGGTTTGGCCGCGGGGGTGGACCCCAAAGGGCGTTCGGTCCTGTGGGTGGGTGATATCGGTGACAACCGTGATTCGTGGAGCGATGTCTCGATTTACCGAGTCCGGGAACCGAAAAAACTCGGCAGCACAAGTGCTCAAGTGAGCAGGTATCGGTTTACTTATGATGACCGGCCGCATAACGCGGAGACAATTCTTGCCGACCCCAACTCGCAACAAATCTGGATTGTCACCAAGCAATTAGCCAGTGGATCCATTTATGCGCTACCCAAAAATATGAAAAAATCTGGGATAAACATTGCCAAAAAAATTGGATCAACCACAGGTCTGATAACTGATGGCGCGATAAAACCTGATGGTTCCGGATTTGTTCTTCGTGACTACTTCGATGCCCAGTTCTTTAATGGGCGACCTACGGGTGAACTCGTCCAAGAAATTGAGTTATCCGCGCAACCTCAAGGGGAAGCGATCGCTTGGCTACCGGGTGAGAATTCGGTGGTCATCGCAAGTGAAGGCGACAACAGGCTTATGCGAGTGCAGGGACCTAGCGCGGTCTCGCCCAGCCGACCACAAACAGCGGAGCAAGCACCAGAGCAAGTACCAGCAACGGCGCCAGGCCAATCAATTAATTACGTAGTGCTGTTAGGTGTGGTTTCAGGTGTAGTTATTTTGGTGACGGGCTTGATCATTACCAGGAAAAGACCGAAGAATAAGACAAACGGAAGTACTAAAAAGGCCGAGTGAACCCCGATTGCATCAGCTAGGGCGCCGAGTGCAAACGGCCCCACGCCACCGGCAGAAGCACCGGCAACAGCCCCTAATGCGGTTGCTCGGTCGTTTTGTCCGCCAGAAGCCATAACTAATCGACTGATCCCCATTGGCCAGAAAAGGGCAACTCCGATCCCGCTAATAACCAATCCGCCGATCATGATCGGCGCGGAGGTGTTTAGCCACACAATGAGCCAGCCTGAAAATGCGATGAGTACAGCGATACTCAGAATTCGGTCTACGGGAAAGTACTCCGCGAATCGGGAACCAATTAATCGACCCATGAAAATTCCGAAAGTAAGAGCACCAACAGTTGCGGCAGCTGCCCCAGCTTCAAGACCGCCGCGATCTCGTAGCAGATCAACACTCCACAAGGTCAAGATGAATTCAGAGCTGATCAAAATAAAGAGGGTGCCCAGCGCCCACCAAAACCGGCGGGGGAATGGAACTTTGAGGGCTTCTCGGACCTGTTCATCAACCGGTACCCGGAAAACGGGAAGGTTGTTTCGCATTAAAAGCAAACCGATGAGTAGACCAAGAAGAGTGATCCACACACCAATTCGCCAACCAAGAAAAATTGATACACCCACTCCCACTGCGATAGGTGCGAGCGCCCCTGAAAGAGCTGCGATGGCGTTAGCTTCGGTTATCGAGGCCGGGCCGGCTTCTTTTTGGTGGTCGAAGAGAAAAGCACTTCCACCGACAATGACTGCGGAGCCAAAGAAGGATGCTATGAACGAGCCTGAAAGTGTCAAGATTATTCCGCCGGGGGCTGTGTAGAGAAGAACTCCGGCAGCAAGGCCCGCCACGGAAAAAATGATGAATCGGTCACGTCCTAGTTTCACAATCAAACGGGCGGCAATCAGTCCGGCGATGATTCCGCCAATGGACAGAACTATGACGTGCAGACTGGCAATGGTGCGCGAGGTTCCCTGTTCATCTCTGACCAGTGCTTGGCTTGAACTAAAGGCGTAGACGAACCAAACGTATGAAGTCAGAAGAATGTAACCAGCCCAGGTCGGCCTATCTCGATGTGGCCTTGCAGCGACGAGATTAGTCACGAGAGTTGCGCAATGACAAAATCAATCGAAGCAATTAGCGCTTTAACGTCTTGGGGGTCAACTGCTGGGAAAACCGCGATGCGTAGTTGGTTGCGTCCAAGCTTGCGGTAAGGCTCAGTGTCAAGAATTCCGTTCGCACGGAGCGCCTTAGTGATCGCTGTTGCATCAATTGATTCGTCAACGTCAATGGTTGCAACAACGCCCGAACGTAAAGCTGGGTCGCTGACAAAGGGGCTGAGTAGGTCATTTGATTCAGCCCATGAATAGATGAGGCCTGAAGACTCAGTGGTGCGAGCCGTTGTCCAAGCCATC
>CANMNM010000062.1 GCA_947499275.1 Actinomycetota bacterium
CCCATACTTCTCCGTGGCGTAACGAATCATGTCCGAACGTCGCCGTTCATCAAAATCGATGTCGATATCGGGCATCGAGATTCGTTCGGGATTCAGAAATCGCTCAAACAGTAGACCGTGCTCGATTGGATCCAGGTCGGTAATTCCTAATGCGTAAGCAATCATGGCGCCGGCAGCCGAACCACGACCGGGTCCGACTCGGATTCCATTATTCTTGGCATGCTGCACTAGATCAGCAACCACTAAGAAATACCCTGGGAAACCCATTTGGGAAATCACTCCCAATTCGTACTCAGCCTGCGTTCGCACTTTGTCGGGGACACCGGTCGGGTACCTGCGCGCCAAGCCAATTTCCACTTCTTTGACCAGCCAGGAATCTTCACTCTCTCCGGCCGGGATGTCAGCGCGGGGCATGAGATTTGCCCCTTCGCTGAATTCAACGTCGCACCGCTCTGCAATTAGCAAAGTGTTGTCACAGGCCTCTGGGAATTCACGCCATAAATCTCGCATTTGAGCCGCGGACTTCAAATAGAAATCGCGGGCATCAAATTTGAATCTCTTCGGGTCATCAAGTGTGGTTCGAGTTCCAATACATAATAAAACATCATGCGTATCAGCGTCACTTTCGCGAACGTAATGCATGTCATTGGTCGCAATCAGTGGCAAATCGAGCGCCTTAGAAATCTTGATCAAATCTGGCATAAAATTTCGTTCAATAGCGAGACCGTGGTCCATGATCTCGGCAAAGAAATTACCGGCACCAAAAATGTCCCGGTAATCCGCTGCAGTTGCTAATGCCTTTTTATATTGCCCCGCTTGGAGCCAGCGATTTACTTCGCCGCTGGCGCACCCAGTTGTACCAATGAGACCCTTGGCGAAACGATCTAAAAGTTCGCGGTCAAATCGTGGCTTGTGGTAGTAGCCCTCAATGCTGGCCAGGGATGAGAGCCGAAAAAGATTGTGCATGCCAACGGTGTTTTCTGCCCAGAGGGTCATGTGCGTGTAGCTGTGCTTGCCCCGACCCGCCCCCGGATCTTCTGGGGCTCCCTCGTCGAAGCCACCACCAAAATCAAACGGAGTGCGCTCAAAGCGGCCCTGGGGTGCGTAATACCCTTCAAGTCCAATGATCGGCTTTACTCCGTACGCTTTGCCCATTTTCCAGAAATCGTAGGCGCCATAAAGGTTGCCGTGGTCAGTCATCGCGATTGCCGGCATGCCTTGCTCTTTCGCCGCTAGGAAAAGGTCATCAAGTTTCGAAGCACCATCCAGCATCGAGTACTCGGTGTGCACATGAAGGTGAACGAAATCGCCCTTGCCCGCGGACTCACTCACGCAATCACCCTTATCAAATCACTACACGTTGGCTGAACAACTATTTGCGTCAATAACTTCACTGGAACCACTCAACACATCAGTTTGCACAAGGGGAAGGTGCCGAACCAAATTATCAAGCGTCGCGCAGAATTCCAAGTGCGCGGGTGAGATCTTCGCTGTATTCACTTTTCAATTCAACTCGTTCCCCGGTTCGTGGGTGATCAAAGCTGAGTTCGACCGCGTGTAACCACTGACGATCCAGACCTAGTCGAGCCGCTAAAACCGGATCTCCACCGTACATGGTGTCACCAGCAATTGGGTGACGCATCGCGGACATGTGGACCCGAATTTGGTGGGTCCTACCCGTTTCAAGGATTACCTGCACCAATGAGGCATGACGGAAAGCTTCCAGGGTCTCATAGTGGGTAATACTTGGCTTTCCGTCCTTCGTGACGGCGTACTTGTACTCATGCCCCGGATGACGTCCAATCGCTGCGTCGACGGTTCCCACGAGTGGATCCAGTAGGCCTTGAACAACAGCGTGATAAACCTTGTGAACTTCCCTGTTTCGAAACAGGTTCTTCATCCGGGAATAGGAAACTTCATTTTTCGCTACGGCCATGAGGCCCGATGTTCCAGCATCTAGTCGATGCACGATGCCTTCGCGCTCAGGGGCTCCTGACGTACTAATGGTGTACCCGGCTGCTGCCAATCCCCCAATAACCGTTGGACCTGGCCAGCCACGGCTGGGATGCGCCGCAACTCCGGCAGGTTTATCAACAACTACTAAGTCTGAGTCGTCATAGATGATCGTCATTCCTGGTACTGGTTCGGCAATAATTTCAATTGTTTGTTTCGTGGGTGCCGCATCTAAATCGACATCAATGCGCTGGCCTTCAACGACACGATCGCTTTTCGCCAGCGGTCGATCAGATAACCGGATTGCTCCTGCCTCAATGAGCGCAACTGAAGCGGAGCGGCTGAGACCAAGAAGTCTGGTTAGCGCAATGTCAATGCGCTCCCCCGCTAACCCCTCGGGAATAGTGAACTCACGGATCACGAGTCCAACCTGTCGGGTGCTTTTAGGGGCACAGGCTTTCCATCAATGGGTATGCCACGAAGCAATAAAATTGCAATTCCTATTCCTGAAATCACGATCGACATGTCAGCGATATTGAAGATCGCCCAGTACGGCAACTGGATGAAGTCAACTACGAAACCTTGGAATGGGCCCGGCGCCCGAAACATTCGGTCAATCAAATTACCTAGTGAACCACCAAGCAGTCCGCCGAGAGCCAACGCCCAAGGCAGACTCGCGAGCCTGCGGGCATACCGAAAGATCACAAAGACTACGACAAACGCGACCAGCGTGAAGAACCAAGTGACCCCTGAGCCAATCGAGAAAGCGGCACCTGTGTTTTCAGCATAAGTGAATTTCACAAATCCACCTAAGAACTCAATGGGTCCCTCACCAGAAGTCCTGCGTGGGAGCAAATATTCCTGAGCCAGGAACTTGGTCAATTGGTCAATACCAATGATGAGGATGGCGGTTATGCCAAAAATAGTCAGATCACGCCGATTGCCGTTCCTTTGAACACCATTCGTGACAACACTGGGATCGGACATGGGAGCAGTCTACGCGGATGCAAGCCAGCTATTGATCATGCTCTGTTACCGACCAGATTAAATGCGCTCTTCAGCAACCTTGCATGACATGCACAAAGTTGCCCGAGGGAAAGCCTGCAGACGCAACTTGCCAATTCCTTTACCGCAAGTAATACAGACACCGTAAGTACGATCATCTATGCGAGTCAGCGCTTGTCGAACCTGATCGAGCATGTCTCGAGCATTATTTGCCAGTGACATTTCGTGTTCACGCTCGAAGGTCTTACTTCCCGCATCCGCTTGATCATCGCCTGCGCCGTCACCGGAATCGCGGATGAGGTCCGCGAGTCCCTGCTCGGTCATGGCGATCTCTTCCAATAAGCGAGCTTCGTCTTCTTCGAGGGCCTTACGGACCCTATTTAATTCCACTTTGGTCCATGGGCTTTCGTCCTCGCGCACAACGATCTTTGGGGTCTTGACTGCCGGTCGAGGTGAAATCACCTTGACGATCCCTGCCGCTTTCTTACCCTTAGCCGGTGGAGTCGTCACCGGGACCAACTTCTCAAAAACCGTTTTTACCACGGGTTCGGGTTCAACCACGAGAACTTCCACGGCAGGAGCAGTCTCCTTTTTTGCACTCACTTTCTTCGCCGGCATCTTCGGTTCAGCAATAACGGGTGCCTTTTTAACAGGTGAAATGGGAACTGCCTTCTTTAGGGGCTTAGCTGGCGCAACCTTTTTGGCTGCAATCTTTGTTGCAGGAGCCTTTTTTGGTGAAACTTTTTTGGCGGGGGCCTTCTTAGCAGCGGCCTTTTTCACGAGGGCTTTCTTCGCGGGAGCCTTCTTGACAGCAACCTTCTTAGCAGCGGCCTTCTTGGCAGGTGCCTTCTTCCCAGGTGCCTTCTTCGCAGCGACCTTTTTGGGCTGTACTTTTTTCGCCACCAATCTCCCCGCCCCCTTTAATCAATAGACTGCTGTCGTTACCTTCATGTGCATATGTGAAAGTGCGCCCGACGACGCACGTGCGTATGGTATTGCCCGGGCGCTAAAGTTACCCACTGCCCCAGACTTAGACAAGCACCTTGACGAACATTTATGAAATTCGTCTCTTTCAGAGAAGAGCACACCAGTATGTACAAAGTGGTCCCACCCACGGTGAACCTCCGTGATCTGGAACACGAAGTACTCGCCTTGTGGCAGGCCGAGGGCACTTTTGCGGCCTCTATGGCCCAAAGCCAAGGACGCCCCACATGGACGTTTTACGAGGGTCCACCCACCGCCAATGGCGCTCCAGGGACGCATCACATTGAGGCCCGAGCCTTTAAGGACATTTTCCCTCGCTATCGGACTATGAAGGGCTATCACGTGGTCCGCCAAGCCGGTTGGGACTGCCACGGACTCCCTGTTGAACTCGCCGTCGAGAAGGAGCTCGGATTTTCCGGCAAAAAAGATATTGAAAACTACGGCGTGGCCGAATTCAATGCGAAATGCCGCGAATCAGTCGTTCGTCACGTTGATGCCTTCACCGAACTCACTACCCGGATGGGATATTGGGTCGACATGGACCGCGCTTACTGGACCATGGATTCCAATTACATCCAAAGTGTGTGGTGGTCACTGAAACAAATATTTAATGCTGGGCTGCTCGTTCAAGACCATCGAGTCTCCCCATATTGTCCGCGCTGCGGAACCGGGCTGAGCGACCACGAACTGGCCCAGGGATATGAAGATGTAAGCGACCCATCAGTCTACGTTCGGTTCCCGGTGAAGGTGGGCGCGCTCGCCGAGAAGTATTCGGATCTGTCCCTACTCGTGTGGACTACGACCCCGTGGACATTGGTGTCCAATACGGCCGTCGCGGTCAAGCCAACGGCAACCTATTGCGTTCTCGAAAGCGCGGATCAGCACTACATAGTTGCGCAGGACCTGATTGAAAACTTATTCGGTTCGCCAATTGATGAAGACGGTTCGATCCGTTACCAAGTCAAGGAAACTTTTCCCGGTACACAGTTAGAACACATGGCGTATAAGCGACCATTTGATTTAATCGATATTCCTGACTCTCACTTCGTGATTCTTGCTGACTACGTCACAACCGGAGACGGCACCGGATTAGTACACCAGGCTCCAGCATTTGGCGCAGACGACTTGATTAGTTGTCGCGCTTATGGATTACCCGTAGTCAACCCAATTGCACCCGATGGAACCTTTCTGCCGGAGATACCCCTCGTTGGTGGCCAATTTTTTAAGAAGGCTGATGCAGCGCTCACCGACGACTTGCGTGAGCGTGGCCTCCTTTTTCGCGAGGAATCCTATGAACACTCGTATCCGCACTGCTGGAGATGCCACACTCCGCTCATTTACTACGCACAACCCTCGTGGTACATCAAGACAACCGCGATCAAAGACCGACTCATGGCGGAAAATGAGAAGACACACTGGCACCCCGACACGATTAAATGGGGCCGGTACGGGGATTGGCTCACCAACAATGTCGATTGGGCGCTTTCCCGGAACCGCTATTGGGGCACTCCACTTCCCATCTGGCGATGTGAGAACGAGCATTTGACCATTGTTGAATCCCTCGCAGAACTAGGCGAACTTGCCGGACAAGAAATTTCAGACCTCGACCCGCATCGCCCTTTCATCGACGACATAACAATTCCCTGCCCGCACTGTGATGCAACCGCCGTTCGAGTTCCTGAAGTCATTGACTGCTGGTATGACTCGGGTGCAATGCCATTTGCTGCCCAGTGGTACCCACAGCACAATAAAGAAAATTTTGCCGCCCAGTATCCGGCTGATTTCGTTTGTGAGGCCATTGACCAAACCCGCGGCTGGTTTTACACCTTGATGGCAATCGGAACATTGGTATTTGACGAGTCTTCATATAAAAATGTTGTATGTCTCGGCCATATTCTTGATGAAGATGGCCGCAAGATGAGCAAGCACCTAGGTAATGTTCTTGAACCTATCCCCCTCATGGACCAACATGGAGCCGATGCAGTGCGCTGGTTCATGCTTGCAAGCGGTTCTCCTTGGCAATCGCGCCGTGTCGGGCACACCGCAATTGCTGACATTGTGCGCAAGAATCTTCTCACCTACTGGAATACGGTCTCTTTCCTTTCCCTGTATGCGCGAAGTGCTCCGTGGTCACCGGCCGACGGTGCGCCACCAGTTAACGAACGACCCATCATGGATCGCTGGCTATTGACGCAAGCCCACTCCTTGAGCGCGCAAGTTGATAACGCACTTGAAAATTTTGATACCCAACTCGGCGGGCGTCTCATAACCGAATTTATCGATGATCTTTCCAACTGGTATGTACGTAGAACGCGTCGACGATTCTGGGAGGGAGAACCAGCTGCGCTGGCAACATTGCATGAAGCTCTGAAAATTGTCACCCTGTGCATGGCTCCTTACACACCATTTATCACCGAACGGGTATGGCAGGATCTTTTCCGCGAAACCCAGCCGGATCTGCCGAACTCAGTTCACCTTGCCGATTGGCCTAGCGAGTCACAGCCTGATTCCCAATTACAGTCCGACATGGAACTTGCTCGCAGGGTTACAGAACTCGGACGATCAGCACGCGCAACCAGTTCAGTGAAAACCCGGCAGCCACTGGGCCGCGCACTCATTAGTGCGCCCGGTTGGAGCGAGCTCTCGGCAGAACTAGTCGCCGAAGTAGCTGAGGAACTTAACGTAAGAGAGCTTCTCACCCTTGATGTCTCCGACAGTGATCTTGTCAGTATTTCGCTCAAGCCCAACTTCCGAACCCTTGGCGCCCGATTTGGCAAACAGACTCCATTGATAGCAGAACATATTTCACGGCAGGATCCAACGGAATTGGTTAGTGCCTTACGAGATATCGGAAAGGTCGACTATGAAATTGACGGAGTTGACGGAACTTCAACCATTGAATTATCTGACCTCGTGATCACGGAAACGCCGGTCGAAGGTTGGGCTGTTGCCGCCGATGCGGGGGAAAGTTTTGCACTTGATTTGGAGATTACCCACGAACTGGCCCTGGCCGGAATGGCACGCGACATTGTGCGATCGCTCCAAGAAGGCCGAAAAAATGCTGGCTTAGAAATTAGTGATCGGATAAATGTGACCTGGAGCTCGGACAACCCCGACGTTGTTGAAACTCTGAGTTTTCACGGGGGTGAGATCTCCAATGAGGTGCTTGCACTGAGTCTGACCAAGGTCCCTGAAGTGATTACTGGATTCACCGTTTTTGGGACTGAGAGCGAAATCGATGCAAACTTTGGAATTGAGAAAGCTTAAAGGCCTCGAAAAATCCCGATCAGAATTTGAAGACCAATCAGAAGGATTAAAAACCCCAGATCCAGAGACACCTGACCCAATCGCAACGGT
>CANMNM010000063.1 GCA_947499275.1 Actinomycetota bacterium
TCCCCGGTGTGCAATAACCGTTGATTTTATGATGCTCATTCCAAGACCAAAGCCGCCGGTTTCGGTCGAGCGCGAGTCATCGAGTCGAGCAAAGCGGTCAAAAATCCGTTCCCGCATGTTTTCTGGGATGCCTGGACCCGAGTCGTCGATAACCAACTCGGCAACTGAATCGCCCTCGCTCATAATTTGGTGCACAAGCACGGTCACGGGAGAACCCTCTGGTGTGTATCGAATGATGTTCTGCGTGATATTCGCGAGCACTTGCTCCCAACCGTCCGGATCCCCTGTCACGGTGACCGACTCGATTGACGACTCAATCGGTCGTGGTGAGATTGCAATCAGGTCATCAAAATACGTGGACACAATCATGTCCAGCGGTACTGCGTCCTGTGTTGATTGAGGGCCACCGCGTCGGTCAAGTTCCAATAAACTAGTAACGAGGCGCTCAAGGCGTTTGGCTTCGGAGTCGATTCGCTCAAATGCGCGGCGCTCTGATTCGGTCGCGTTGGATTGCGCCAAGAGAATTTCTCCATAGCCGCGGATTACGGTCAGCGGGGTTCGAATTTCATGTGATGCATCAGAAACGAAACTACGTAAAGCCTGTTCAGACTCCTGAGTTCTCAGAATTGATTCCCGGAGACCCTGAAGCATCATGTTGAGTGCATCTGCGAGATCCCCGAGCTCTGTTCCCGGTGTGGCATTGGGTACCAACATTGCTGTGTTTCCGAGTGAAATTTCACCCGCCGCCGCGATCATGGAGTCAACCGGCTTGAAAAAACGACGGACGATAAGCCAAGAAATCACCGCTCCCAAGAGGGTGACCCCGAAAACGTAGGCAATGATGGACACCAAAATCTGGCGCATGGTGTTGGAGTAATCCTCAAGTTGGGTAACCGCAACAACCTGCACATCGCGCCCACCGGGGCGGGCAACCAGCCGAAATTGCTTCCCGGAGGTCGGGTCAATAAATGTGAGGGTTTGATCGGGACCGATCTCGATTTCAGATACTGGCAGCGTTGGGAATGGCTCAGGTGAGTCCCTTGTTCCGGCGGGACGCAGGACACTCACTTCGCCGTTGTCCAAAACCTTTCCAATGGCAATCGAGTTGTAGAAGTTGGACGAGTCCCGACCTCGCGGGGCCTGACGTTCCACTGCTCGTCTCGGGTTGTCTCCCAGTGCGTTTTGCAGACTCGCGTCGATAGCATCGATTTGTGCTCGAGAAATGCTGATGTAACTGGCTACCCCAATAGTTGAGGAGGCTATCGCGATAAGTAGCGCGGTAACTAATGTGATCCGCCACTTGAGGTTCATTTGGTAACTCGCCCGGTGAATTGATAACCCACACCACGCACAGTGCGTAAGGGAAACGCATCTCCCAGTTTCTTGCGCAGATAGGAGACATATGTTTCAACAACATTTGGGTCAGCGTAATTGTCCAATCCCCAAACCTCGGTGAGGAGGAAATCTTTGCTCAGTACCCGGGTTGGATTCTGCATAAATGTTTCAAGTAATCGAAACTCCGTTGGTGAAAGATCGATGGTGACTTCGTCGACCGACACATAATGTTGATCAAGGTTGATCATGATAGCGCCTGCGACTATGACAGATTCATTTTTGACCTGGGGCTGTGATCGTCGCAGAATCGCGTTGACCCGTAGCGTCAGCTCTTCTATTCCAAAAGGCTTGCGCACAAAATCATCAGCGCCTAGTTGGAATGCACGCTTCGTATCTTCGCGGTCAAGTCGCGCGGTGAGAACTATTACGGGAGTTCTGGAACCCTGATCGTTCATTCGTTCCAATACTTCATAGCCATCCATGGTGGGCATATTGATGTCGAGAATCATGAGGTCAATCTGATTGTCGCGGAGTTTTGAGAGCGCTTCCATGCCATGCGCGGCAGTAATGCTACTGAGGCCGACCAGGTTCAGGGCATCGGAAATCAGATCACGAACGCCAGGTTCATCATCGACTACCAAAATGAGTGAGGATCCCACGATAAATCTTCTCCTTGATTGTGACTGGCACCTCTGTGCTTACTTTTTCATACGCAAGTGCGGAGTGAACGCATTGCGCCCACTCCGCACTCTACCGTTGGTGAAATTAGGCTTGGCTGCTTACAGCTGGTGCCATTGACGTACCTTGTGCGGCACCTCGACCTTGGCCACGCGCGCCTGCCTCTGCCTTGCTTGCCTTGCTTGCCTTGCTTGCCTTGATCGCATCGGCTTGCGCCTGAGTGATCGTTGAATTCGCAACGAGCTTGCTCAGCACAGCATCACGCTGGGCATCGCGATTCTCGGTCTTGTTTGCCTGCTTTGCAGCACGGAGTGCTTGGGCTTGTTCCATGGTGAAGGTTCCGTCAGCAATGAGAGCACGCATTGCTCCACGATCTCCCTCGGCTGCTTTGAGTGCATCAGCTTGGGTTTGCGTGATGGTGCCGGCGGTAACAAGCGCGGCGAGTTCTGCATCCTTCTTAGCCTCGTGGGCTGCGCGCATTGCATCACTCACAGCGGTTGCCTGAGCCTGGGTCAACGTTCCGTTGGTGACGAGGGAACTTGGTAGTCCGCCACCATGGTTGGAGCTGTGGGCCTGCGCAACGCCGGTTGAGCCGATCAAAAGAGCAACCGCGCTTGCTCCGAGTGCTATGCCTGTCATTAGCTTCTTCTTGTTATTCATGTGATTTCCTTTGGTTTGATCTGATTTACTCAGATTGTGGTTGTTGGGGTGTTCGGTTGGTGCTGACCTAAGATTGCGCCACAAAGTTGGGATTTCGCTGGGCTGCACCTGTGAGAATGCTGTGAATAATTCCGTGAGAGAATAAGGCTCTTGGCCGGCGCTCTAGCCCGACCCCAAATTGAAATTAGAAGTTGAGGAACCGTGTCTACGCTGTGGCAAACCCGCCACTTTAAGAAACTGATTATTTCCCGGGCTGTCAGCAATATTGGCAACGGGATCATGCCGATTGCCCTGGCATTCGGTGTGCTCCACCTGCCCGGAACAACACCCGTTTCACTCAGCATCGTTCTTGCGGCTCAAGCCGTGCCACTCGTGCTCTTTCTCCCCATTGGTGGAGTATTTGCTGACAAGTTGGGTCGCGCTAGCGTCATCGCTGTAACCGATTTAATTATGGCCATTTCCGTCATGAGCATGGCGGTGCTGTTTTTAACCGGCAACGCCACCGTGCTGCTGCTCTCTCTCCTCGGTGTGATCAATGGATGCCTTTCGGCGTTTTGGTACCCGGCCATGAGCGCTTTGACACCAGATGTCGTCCCAGATGAACACCTGCAGCCGGCGAACGGGTTTATTGCCATGTCCCAGAATGGTGGGCTGATTGCGGGAAGCGCTCTCGGCGGAATACTTGTTGCCACTGCTGGTTCCGGTGTTGCGATCGCAATTGACGCGCTCTCCTTTGCCCTTGCGGGTCTCTTGGTATTTAGTTTCCGGAATGTGTCATCACCGTCTAAATCTGAGACGGGAATGGTCGACGATCTCGCACATGGCTGGAGCGTGTTCACCAGTTACCGGTGGATTGTGGTGATCGTTGGTGCCTTCTCCCTGATCGTGATGGTCTGGCGCGGATCTGAAGAGGTTATGGGTCCGGTGCTATCACTCGAGATTTATGGTGGCGCTGCTGGCTGGTCTGTCGTGTTAGCTTCTCAAGCAGTGGGTTTATTGGTGGGCGCTTTCCTTGGCACTCGCATTGACCCTAAGCGACCTCTAGTTTTTGGCATGGTGGTTATCGTGTCGATGCCCGTGTGGATGGTCGCACTCGCCTTGCAATCTCCACTATTCGTCATTGCCATTACTGCATTTTTCGTGGGAATCGCCCTTGACGTGTTTTACGTTGTCTGGATTACAGCGATCCAACGTAAGGTCCCCAGAGAATCCCTCTCTCGCGTCATGTCCTATGACGCTTTTGGTTCGCTGCTGTTCGGCCCACTCGGGCTGATCGTTGCCGGCCCACTTATCGCAGGCGCCGGTCCAACTATTGCTTTTGGCGTTTTTGCCGCGATAGCAGCCGCCGCCATCATTGGGGCGCTCATGTTTCGATCCGTGCGTTCACTCACCAACTCGGTGGAAGCACCCTGAATGATTTAGCGAGTGATAACGGGCGCAAGCCCGGTGTTCTCAACGTGTGAATCCAAGCCTGCAGATCGCCGTAACCCACGACCACCGGTGGAGGCTAGTACGACTATGAACAGTGCCGCGCCAACCAGAACGATCATGGTTCCTGAGGGGACATCGGCGTAGTAACTGGCATACATACCGACTAATCCACACAGCGTTCCAATCAAAGTGCTGTAGGCCAACATGCGGCCAAATGAGTCGGTCAACATCCGTGCGATAACCGCAGGGATCACGAGCATCGCTGCAACTAATGTGACACCGATGACCGTCAATGTCGCCAGAATCGCCAATGACAGCACCACCATCAATGCTGCCTCGATGCGGCCAACATTGACTCCCGACACGGCGGCCACGTCAGGGTCGAAAGTACTAAAGAGCAATGCGCGGTAACGCAGCGTGACGAATGCGACAGTAAGAATTGACACGGCAACGAGGCCAACGATCTGCCCGGTTGATATCCCGAGGATGCTGCCGAATAGTGCATTTTCAAATGACGGCCCGCTGGTCCCGAACTTGGCAAACAGCGCCACTCCGAGTGCAAATGACGCGATCGTTATCACGCCAATAGCCGCGTCCGCACCTACCCGGCTGCGCTTTGTTACGGTCGTGATGGCAAGCGCTGATGCAATCCCCCAAAGCCCCGCACCGATTGCATAAAACTGCGCCGCAAACAATTGCATTGCCGCGAAACCACCGAAAATCGAATGCGACAGTCCGTGACCGATATAACTCATGCCGCGCAACACGATGTAAACGCCAATGAGACCGAGTAGAGCTCCAGAAAGGCTGGCTACCAACAGTCCTTTTTGAAAGAAGGCGTAACTCAATGGCTCTAGGAGGGTTTCCATGTCAGATCTTTTCTCCAGGGGTGAAAGGTGTTGGTGCTTCATCAACGACCAAGCGCACACCCAGATGCTCGAGCACGTCCATGCGAGCACCGAATGTTCGTTCCAACACCTCTGGGGTCATTACTTCACTCGGGGTTCCCTCTCCCACGATTCGGTGGTTAACGCACACCAGGTGCGGCAGGTGAGTGGCCATTCCGTTGAGATCATGGGTGGTGAGAACGATGGCCACACCGTCCTCATGCAGGTCAGCCAATAGGTGCAAAATGTCGTGACGCGTCGAGATGTCAACACCGCTGGTTGGTTCATCGAGTAACAAAACTTGAGGCTGTCGAAGGAGAGCGCGCGCTAAGAACATCCGTTGTTGTTGGCCGCCAGAAAGTTCGCGAATGTGACGCTCCCCCAGGTTTCCGATACCTAATCGGTCGAGAACGGCGGACACACTTGCTTTCTCCGATGCACTAGCCCAAGGCCTGAGCCGCCCGGACTTGCGTGACATCAGGACACACTCGAATACGGTGATGGGGAAATTCCAACTCACTGTTTCCAACTGCGGAACATAGGCAACCCGCAGATCAGGTGCGCGCCAAACGGTGCCTGCTACTGGCGCCAAAGTTTGAAGCAATAACCGCAACAATGTTGTTTTGCCGGCACCCGATGGACCGACAATGCCGGTGAACTGATCCTCATGGACGTGGAATGACACGTCTTCGAGCACCAAGTGGTGGTCATAACTTGCATTGACACCGTCAAGCCTGATCAGTTCGGGTCCAACTCCAGTGCCGGTCATCCCCGTGACTTTATCACTGTGGGTATACAGCGCTGTTTGAACTATTCGGTGCCAGCACGATGGCATCGAGTTGAGTTGGTGTTCCACCCAGGCCTGAAACCATTGTGCGGTAGTTGTATTTCATCAGCCCTAACCATGAGTGTTCGGCATCACCCGGCGCGCCCGGTAGGTCGTCATCGCGCAGTGAATCTTCATAGCGAGCACCGGTTGCGCTGCCGACCTCTTCAAGGACGGCTGATGGGAAAACTTCGGAGCCAAAAATAGTGGTGACATTTTCAGCCTTGACTTGATCAATGAGTCTGGCCACTTCAGAGGGTGAGGGGTCAGCAAAGTCGTTGGGTTGAAGGGCGCCGATAACCGTCCAGCCATAGTTTTTCGCAAAGTAGGCGTACGCGTCGTGGTAGGTCAGCAGTTTCAAGTTGCCGGCAGGGACACTCTGCTGGTCGGCTGCAACAGCCTCGCCAAGTTCGGTGGCCTGCTGCTCAAAAGTGGTGAAATTGGCGGCGTAATCAGAAGCGCAATCCGGGTCGAGCTCACTGAGTTGGTCGCGAATCACCCCGGCGTATTTGATTGCATAACTAGGGTCAGTCCACAAATGTGGATTGGGCTTGCCTTCCTCTTTCGGGAAGGAAAAGTCGTAGATGTAGTCGGCCTCAGGGAGCACCAGTGTCCCGATCTCAACTATTTGAGTGGAGTCTTTTTTATTGGTCTGGGCCATGTCAATTGTTGGATCCTCAAGTTTGAGGCCATTCACCAGGATCAGATCCGCATTGCTGAGTAACTCGGCAACGGCAGGGGAAGGCTCAAACGTGTGGCTATTTGTCCCCTCGGGCACGATCCCCTCGATCCGAGCGCAGTCCCCGGCGATTGAAGCGGCTATTGAGGTGATTGGGGAGACTGTTGTGGCGATCAGGGGGCGGGTGTCACTCTCACCGCCTGAATCGGTGCCCGAGCCTGATGAACAGGCTGCTAAGGAAAGCATGAGGGCCGCGGCAAGGATTCCAGATCTGGTTGATTTCATGGTCATATCTTATTACAAATGTTTGTTGTTGCAAGTTATTTGCAATTGCAGAATCACTGCGAATGTACTCCCCTCAAGCACTCATCGGGCATAAAGCCGGATAATTTTGTCATCCGATGGCCGAGGATCCCCCCTCCCATCCGTATTGCTGGTGATCACCCATAGCGAGCCATCAGGGGCCACGCCAATTGAGCGCAAGCGCCCCGCATCACCGATATCCCATGACTTAGCTTTCCGGGCCGTATCCCCCTTGATCGGGACCTGCCAGAGTCGTTCCCCGCGCAGGCTAGCCACATAAACAACATCGCTTTTAATTGCGATTCCACTGGGTGAGGCAGTTGAGGTAGGTGACCAAACAGTCTTGGGGTTAATAAATCGTGAACCTTGGCCGCGCCCTTCAACCTCTGGCCACCCGTAGTTTCCACCCGGAACCAACAGGTTCAATTCATCTGCATCGCGTTCACCGAACTCGCTGGCCCACACG
>CANMNM010000064.1 GCA_947499275.1 Actinomycetota bacterium
TCGGAAGAATGGCGGATTCACCATTGTTGCCGAATTCGGTCGTAAAGGTACGTACTACTACGGGCTTGAAATGGGTCCATGCCTCTCAAAGAACGCAGGCGAGTGTGGCAACGCAGATCCGGGCCTGATTGGTCTTTACAACAAAGATAATAAGGCTCTTCAACTGAAGACCTCCTAATCTGATCGCCCACCCCTTGCCGGTGTAGACCTTTACAACCGGTTAAGGGGCGGGCATCGGAATCACACTTCGCAAGCAAAGGCTTGACTTTTGCGATTGATTCACTGGCAAGGAGAAACTCGCCGGTAGATAGGGTTACGCCCGAGAGGGGAGACCTTCTCGTCCCCGTAGTCCAATCGGCAGAGACACCCGGCTTAAACCCGGCACAGTGTGGGTTCAAATCCCACCGGGGACACATTTCTGATAACCTGACCGCGCTTTTCACCCTCAGGTGAGCTCTCACCACAAAAATCGGAGTTATCTTTATGACAACAAAACCATGGCAAATCGTTGCACTTGCAACATTGTGCTTCATTCAAGCGGTACACCTACTTGGAGAGGTTCTCAGCGATCTCTTGGTTGCTTCCAATCCAGCGAGTGTCGCAGCATATTCAGAATTGGGATTTAGCCCAACTGATGCTGGCCCCGCTGTCGATAATGTGTACGACTACCTTGCTAACTCCCAATACATCTTTACGATCATGTTGGTCGTCATTTTCATGTTCGGTTTTTTGTTGTACCGAGGCGAGTACTTGCCGGCAGTCCGTTTGACGGGCACGATCTTCTTCGCGGTGGGCTTAATCGGTCAACTTTTGTTTGCGGGTCGTTCAGGAGATGGCAGCGCGCTGGATTCAGAAGTGACTTTCCTTCTCTATGTCGGTCTCGACGCGCTTTTGCTGCTCGGATTCATCTCTCTCTTCTTTGGCAAGTCGGCACAGTGGGTCAAGGAGCACGCTGACAGTAAATAGATTTACGGCCATATTTGTGGTTAGCCGCCCGAAATTCAGGGCGGCTAATCACACTGGCGCAACCGGGGACACATAGATGTTGTTCATTTCATGTTTATTTGTTACCATTTGGACATGTCCCCACGATTCTCACAGACCACAAATCCAATTCTGAAGCGCTATGAATCCCCCGCAAAAGGCGATGGCTTCGCATACGCCGAAGGCCAGTCGGCCTACACACAAGCAGCGGGTGGATCAGCCGGTACCCAGGAGCAGTTCGACACAATCACCGCTGGTGGTGGGGCTCGCCTGACATTTGCTGACGTAGTCGTCAAAAGCACGATTCTGTTCCTCATTACTGTGGTCATGGCCTTCGTTGGCTGGGCGCTTGTTCCCAGCATGCCCGCTGTTTTGTGGATTGGACTCGGCGGTTCATTCGTACTCGGACTGATCAATGCGTTTAAAAAAGCAGTCTCGCCGGTTCTCGTGCTTCTCTACGCAACCTTTGCTGGACTCATGTTGGGAGCAATCAGCTGGGCGTACGACCAAATGGCTCTCGCTCAGAACTACCAAGGTCTGGTGAGCCAAGCAATTATTGGCACGCTCACCGCATTTGGAGTCATGCTGTTCCTTTATGGAACGGGGATCGTCAAGGTAAACGGCAAGTTCATGCGGATTTTCATGGCAGCCATGATCAGCTACTTCGTGATCGCAATGGCTTCCCTCGTTGGCGCGCTATTCGGTGTTGGCGGTGGCTGGGGCTTTTACGGTGTCGGTGGCTGGGGCCTGCTTCTGTGTGCCGCAGGCGTACTCCTCGCATCATTTGCCTTAATGCTGGACTTTGAGGCGATCAAGCAGGGTATTGCCATGGGGCTGCCAGAGCGGGAATCATGGAGACTGTCCTTTGGCCTGCTGTTAACCCTCGTGTGGCTTTACCTCGAAATTCTTCGCTTCCTGTCAATATTTGCCGGTCGCGACTAAGGCAGAGATTGCCGCAGCTCGGTAAGTGCCGCGGCAGCATTAGGTTCCCCGTTGGGATTACTCACCAGTAAATCCCGAGTTAACACTGTGAGTTGTGCGGCATAGGCGGTTGGACCAACCCTAGGCAGTTCACGATCAACGTCATGTCCATCTGTCGCGCGCCGGATCTGGGTCGCACAGTGAAAGACTGGATCATCCATGGCGGCAAGGCGCTCGGGATTCAAACTGGCCAACCTAAGAGTGATGCGATCTAGTTCACGCAGCATTTCCTCGCGGACCGATTCCATGATCCCAGCATATGCATAACACGCTTAATTGATAGTGACACGCAATAAAGCGTGAGTGAGCAGGCTCCTGAAGTAGCGAGGAAAAACTGACGTAAGGTTGGGCCGTGCAGATTTATGACTCGGTAGTCGAATTAATTGGCAACACACCTTTGGTGAAGTTGAACAGGGTAATCAAAGGAATTGTTCCGGAGGGTGTCACCGTGGTGGCCAAGGTTGAATACGTCAACCCTGGTGGTTCGGTCAAAGATCGAATCGCTGAACGCATGATCGATGCCGCAGAAAAAGATGGATCATTGCAGCCTGGTGGAACAATCGTTGAACCAACCAGTGGGAACACCGGTGTTGGCTTGGCTTTAATTGCTCAACAACGTGGCTACAAGTGCATTTTTGTGTGCCCAGACAAGGTCTCCGAAGACAAACGCAATGTATTGAAAGCTTATGGAGCAGAAGTTGTTGTATGCCCGACCGCGGTTGATCCTGAGGATCCACGTTCTTATTACAGTGTCAGCGATCGACTCTCAACGGAGCCCGGTGCATGGAAACCGGACCAGTACTCCAACCCGAATAACCCCCGCTCACACTATGAAACAACCGGACCTGAAATTTGGGATCAAACCGATGGAACCGTCACCCATTTTGTTGCAGGTGTTGGAACCGGAGGCACGATCTCAGGTACCGGCCGCTACTTAAAAGAAGCGAGTAACGGCAAAGTCAAAGTAATCGGCGCCGACCCCGAAGGCTCGGTTTATTCCGGTGGCACAGGTCGCCCTTACCTAGTCGAAGGCGTCGGTGAAGACTTCTGGCCAACCGCCTACGACCCAGCAATCGCCGATGAAATCATCGCCGTATCCGACAAAGACTCATTCGAGATGACCCGTCGAATGGCACGTGAAGAGGGGCTTCTTATTGGCGGCTCATGTGGCATGGCCGTTGTTGCCGCGCTCCGGGTTGCCGCAAAAGCCGAGCCAGGATCTCTGATAGTTGTTTTGCTTCCCGACTCTGGTCGCGGCTATCTTTCGAAAGTTTTCAACGACGATTGGATGTCCGCGTACGGATTTCTGCAGGCTGACACAGACCAGACAATTGGTAATGTCTTAAAGGCCAAGTCGCGTGACGGTAGCCTTCCCGATTTCATTCACACCCACCCCACGGAGTCCGTCGCCGACGCAATTGCGATCCTAAAAGAATACGGTGTCTCGCAGATTCCAGTCGTCCGCGCGGAGCCACCAATCATGACCGCTGAAGTTTCTGGCGCCGTCATTGAGCGGGTAGTACTCGACGCACTATTCCTTGGAACCGTCCGCCTCTCCGATCCGGTCGAGTCGGTTATGAGCCCAACGCTGCCCATGGTTGGTGCTGGCGAATCAGTTTCGGTTGCAATGGCAGCCCTCGCCGACTCTGATGCATTGATTGTGGTCGACGACGGCAAACCAACCGGTGTGATTACCCGTCAGGATGTACTGGCTTTCCTAGCAACTTAAATTGGTGCCCTAGCGCGGGAACGCAACTCCGGTATTGGCGTGACAGCGGTAACCGTTGGGGTTTTTGTACAGGTACTGCTGGTGAGATTCTTCGGCTAAGTAATAGGTGAAGTCACCGGCGGGTGCTATTTGAGTCGTAATCGGATTTAGTCCGCGGGCGATGAGCACTGATTCGTATTGTTGCGCTGTTTCCTTGACAACCAACTCCTGGCTGGGGGTAGTCCAAAATATTGCGGACCGGTATTGGGTGCCGACATCATTTCCTTGGCGATCGCCCTGAGTGGGATCGTGGTTTTCCCAAAAAATGGTCAGGATCTCGCGAGTAGAAATGATTTCCGGGTTATAAACCACCAGTGTGGTTTCGGTGTGGCCGGTTAATCCGGTGCATGTTTCTTCATAGGTGGGGTGTGTGGTGAATCCGCCCATGAAACCAACACTGGTGTTAATAACACCGGGTGTTTTCCAGTAGATCTCCTCAACGCCCCAATAACAACCTGCACCGAGGTAGATCACTTCGGAGCCTTCTGGCCAGGGGCCTTCAAGAATGGACCCCAGAACGATGTTTTTTTCACCTACAGGCAACGGGCGGGAGTTGCGCCCCGGCAAGGCTGACTCGGGTGTGACCATTGAGGGCTTTCCAAATCTAAACATGATGTCAATGTAATACCAATAGGTGACCTCTGCTCTGGCGCGCTGATCATTGCGCCATAGGCTGAAGCCATGGACGGCTTTAATACACGCGCAATTCACGCAGGACAAGAACCAGATCCGTTGACCGGAGCGGTCGTCCCGCCGATTTATCAGGTGTCAACCTACGCCCAAGATGGTGTGGGTGGCCTGCGAAACGGCTACGAGTACTCCCGCAGCGGGAACCCAACACGCACCGCCTTACAGGAATGCATGGCCGCCCTCGAAGCGCCGGGGATCGATACCGCGCGTGGTTTAGCGTTTGCTTCGGGGTTAGCAGCCGAAGACACAGTGATCCGCACGGTTCTTAAACCCGGCGACCACGTAGTAATCCCCAATGACGCCTATGGCGGCACCTACCGACTGTTCAAAAAAGTCGCAGAGCCGTGGGGAATTAATCACACAACCGCAGCCGTAACAGATCTTGATGCAATCGCTGCGGCCATGACCCCAAAAACCAAGTTGATTTGGATCGAAACCCCGACAAATCCGCTGCTCAACATCGGAGATATCGCAGCAATTGCTGAAATCGCACACTCGGGTGGTGCACTGCTCGTTGTTGACAATACTTTCGCATCTCCATATTTGCAGCAACCGCTCCTTCTGGGAGCCGACATCGTCGTGCACAGCACAACCAAATACCTGGGCGGTCACAGTGACGTTGTTGGTGGCGCACTCGTGGTAGGCGACGCTGAGCTGGGCGAGCAGTTGGCCTATCACCAGAATGCAATGGGCGCCATTGCCGGGCCATTTGATTCATGGCTGGTCATGCGCGGGATAAAGACCCTCGGTGTGCGCATGGATCGTCACAATGACAACGCGGAAAAAATTGTCGAGCTCCTCGAAGGGCACGCCTCAGTGGGCCAGGTTTTCTACCCGGGACTTGCTTCCCACCCGAACCACGAAGTTGCCAAAAAACAGATGCGCGGCTTCGGTGGAATGGTGTCATTCCGCGTGAAAGCGGGTGAACAGGCAGCACTTGATATTTGTTCCAAAACATCGATCTTCACATTAGGTGAGTCCCTCGGCGGTGTTGAGTCTTTGATTGAACACCCAGGCCGCATGACTCACGCCTCGGTAAGTGGAAGTCCACTTGAAGTACCCAGCGATCTAGTTCGACTCAGCGTTGGTATCGAAGAAGCCGACGATCTTTTGGCCGATCTAGAGAAGGCGCTGGGATAGGGGTCGTTCTTCCTTGAGAGCGAATGAGCGTTAATTGGAAACTGTTGCAAGTGGAACTGCAACTGAATCTGCAATGCGACAACTATCGCCGGAGCATGTTGTGAATTGGTTGAGTTGGGCCGACAAGCTCGCAAGCAGCAGCGGGTCTGCTGTTTTCACCAAGTTGACCATTTCATAAGGATCATTCTCAAGGTCGTAAAGGCTTATTGAACCGTCGACATATTCAACATAAAGCCATTTCTGACTGCGAAGGGCAGAGAATTGTGGTGGTGCATTTCTCTGATAGTCGGGATCTGCGGGAGTTGAAATTCCGAGGCTTTCAGACAGGGCCGCATTGCGCCACCCCTGCGGTGTTTCACCCTTTGCAAAGAAACTGACAAGTGATCGACCGTCAACCCAATTGGGTGTCGTTGCGCCAAGTAGTTCGGCGAAGGTGGGTCCCAGATCAGTCGTGCTCGTCATGGAATCAACGCTCACCCCCATGGGAACACCCGGTCCCATAACGATCATGGGAACAACCGTGTCAGAAGCGTAGGGAGTGCGCTTTCCCTTAAACATGCGTCGCTCCGCTACGTGGTAGCCGTTGTCGGTTGTGAGGACGATCAGGGTGTCGTTGTCGTGGCCGGTTTCTTTAAGCTTTGCAGTTATTGCATCAATTGAGTCACCAATTGATTCAGCTGATTGCGCTCTCTGGCGCCAGATTGAGTCAGCGCTTGCGAGTTGCCTTGGAGTGAGTTGCTTAATTTCCTTCATCCACTCTGGCTCATCAATCCCATATGAGTTGTAGGTTGGGTTGCGCGGAGCGATAGTTGTCGCGTGCTTGAGTTCGTTTCGATCAGCAACGGGGGCTGGTTTGTGCGGGCTGTATGTTGACAGCTGAAGGAAGAACGGAGATTCAGCGGTTCCGATAAAATCAGTGGCTTTTTTGGTGATGACATCGTTCAGAAAATCTGTCGGCTCATTTCCATATTTCACCAATGTCCCATTGTCATTCATGGTGTAGTTGTATCCCGAATAGGAATCACCACGGGAAATTGGGACTCCCCATTTATCCCAACCTGGTGGGACGTAGGTGGTTTCAGTTTTCTTGGACGGATAATCGTTGAGGTATTTTCCAAACAGGCCGGTGGTGACACCCGCATTATTCAGCCATACAGGAAGACAGTCCTGCTCCTCCTTGCGGTCGCGAAAAGTCGGCCAACCGCCGCCGGTCTCCTCAATATTTGAGATCACCTTGTGGTTATGGATGTATTGCCCTCGCAGAATCGAGACCCGCGATGGGCAACAGAGCGAATCGGTGACCGTTTGGTTGGTGAAAGTGATTCCTTGATCTCTCAGAGCTGTGAGGCGTGGAATTTGATTGAAAAGATTCCAATCGAGGTCATCGACAAGGACGAAGACCACGTTCTTGATATCGGCTAAAGCGCCGACCGTGTTTAGTGGGGTTTCCTGCTCGCCCACTTGACTTTCGACCAAGGGATCAACGACCACCGCCGGATCCGCGATGGCGTCAGCCTGCACTGGTGTGGACCGCACAGAGTCAAGGAAAAAAACTGCGCCAACGACCACCAGAATGAATGAGGTCCCAGCGGCAACCAATTTGTTCACGAGCACTCGGTTCCTTTGGAAAGGGGAAGTCTGGGTCACTTGGTGTCGCGGT
>CANMNM010000065.1 GCA_947499275.1 Actinomycetota bacterium
CTGGCCGCAAATCCTGATAGATCAATACGGAACCGCGTTTTCAATTGCTCGCCGACTTGCCGGCCTGATCACTGTTCCGAAACTTTTACCAACATTTGGCCCGATCGGAATGCGTTCACAGTTCCTCATGACTATTGCACTCCGGGTCATGGGTAATTTGATTACCCCGCAGGACAAAGACGTTACCGCGCGACTGTGGCACTACGCGGGCAAGTCAAGTATCAAACTTGATCACCGCCCACCATTTAGTTAGTAATCAGACTCCGAACCCCGAGTTAACGCCAGCAAATTCATTTGGCACAGTTGAGGCATGGAAGAAGAGGGCTTTCGCTGGAAAGTTCTCCTCGTCGAGGACGAGGAGTTCACTCGAGGTCTGCTCGCGAACTCCCTTGAGAATTCCGGTGTTGAGGTGCGATCCTGCCCATCGGTATCACTTGCTTTGAGTTTGTTGCAGGATTATGAGCCGCACGTTGTCATTACGGATCTGGATCTTGGCCAAGGCCCTAGCGGGGTGCATCTCCTTGAGCGAGTTGCGCAGCAGACTCCGTGGGTCGGTATGGCGATCCTGAGCGCCCACGCCTCGCCCGAACTCGCTGTTCGTGATGGCTTTCGAATCCCAGAAGGCACCGTTTATGCCGTGAAATCTGAGATCGCAAGTTCAGATGATCTGGTCAACCTAATAGAGGCTGCAGTCGAGCGTCGGGTGGTGCGCGAGAGTGATGCGGTCGGTGACAGGGTCGTGATCTCTCCTGTGCACGGTGAGATTTTGCGCATGATCGCTGAAGGTTTGTCGAATGCGGCAATCGCAAGAGAGCGAAACACGAGTCTGCGAGCGGCAGAAGGCATGGTGCAACGAACATTTGTTGCCCTTGGAATTGGTTCAGATGCTGACCGTAATGCGCGTGTTCTCGCCGTGCGAATGTGGCAGCAGGGAAAGGTCATCATTCGGTGATTACTCCATCCCCACTCACTCTCATCAGTGGCCGCTGGGCAGTGTCGCTGCGTGGAGGGACACTGCTCGAAGTCACATTGCCTTATGCGCCGATGTTCACGACGGCACCGTTTGCGGAGCAGGTTGCACATTCATGAACACCGAACACGAGTGAACACCGGGCACTCTCAGCCCTGTTAATTCATTTTTCATCCCCCGTTTGGCCTGCAATCTCCTTGTGTTTCGGGGGAGGCGTTCTGGGGTTGCGAGGTCCTTGGCACCCTGTTACCTTTTGCCCGGAAAATGGTGGGAAATTTGGATACAACATGGAGGGTTGTTGATTCAGCGAGTACTTGGCAAATTCGGAATCGCTTTCGGGCTTGGTGTTACTATCATTGCGATCTCGGCCTGCTCACCAAACGTCATCTCATACACCGGCCCGACCTCCGTGCCGGCAGAGGCGGGTAGTTTCACATTCCAAATGAGCGCGATTGCTGGAAACCTTAAGGGCTACTCCGTGGAAACCTTGCCCACCAATTCCTCCTTAGTTTGCAGACTCGCACCTGATGCAACCCCACCGACTGACGTGCTTTTCTCTGGCGGTGCAGGCATCTGTCGCATCAGTGCTTCCAGCAATACATACATGTTTCATCGTGGTCCATCAACTCTGACCGGAACAACCGAAAACTTCGATGTAGTAGTCGAAGAACCAACCAATCTACCAAGTCCAGCGGCTCTACCCAACACAAGCACCGCACCCCCTGCCAGCGCAGCTGCACCATCACCAACACCAACATCAGCATCAACAGCTTCACAATCACCCAGTGCGTCACCCAGTGCGTCACCCAGTGCGTCACCCAGTGCATCTGCAAGCGCCTCGAAGAGGCCGTTACCAACTGCCTCAACGCCTGCCCCGGCTACAAGTGTTGCGCTTCTCGTTCAGGTAGTAACTTGGAATCCTTCCACCTCGATTTCGAGCACTATTCCATCCTCTAACGGTGGGCGCGAGTTCACGCCATCGTCAATGGCTACCACCTCGGGTGATGGCACGATCACTTACGCGATCGGAACACCCAACACGTCTTACTGTCATCTGCGCGCCGGTAGAATAGTGGTGGTGGGACAAGATGGTGTCTGCAATGTCGTAGCCACGGCCAGTGGCACCGATCGATTCGCACTAGCTGAGACTTCGGTGACGTTCACAATAAGCAATTACACCGACCCGAATCCACCTCCGGCTCCCGAGCCGACTTTGTATTGAGGGTTGAATCAGAGTGACTGTTCACACTCACCCGCACGAGGCGGAGCACGTTCACCCGCATTCACTTGGCGTGCCACAATCCCTGAGTAGGCGCACGCTGCTCACCGGCATGGTTGCAGGCTTTGGGGTGGCACTGTGCGGTTCACTCATCAAGCCTGGGGAAGTTTCTGCGGCGGGCTCGGTTGTGAAACTTTCGGGATTCAGCGCCTTCTCCTCCTCGGTCAAGACATTGAAGTCCGGTCAGTACTACTTGGTTGAGAGCACCGGTCTACCGCTGCACAACATGATGATCGGTATCACCAACTGGCAGCAACAGGTTCCGGTCCCGCAGCCATATTCGGGAAGCAACGCTTGGAAGATCCCGGTGAGCCCTAAGCCGGCTGCAAATCCGATCTCGTCGAAGAACAATTTATTTCGCGGCGCGATCGCCCTCGCAGCGGACGGTGTCCCGATTTTCAATGCACTCAACAACCGGGGCGAGGATTCGTACCTGATCGGAGAGCTCGACAAGTGGGGCGGACACTGTGGACGCGCTGATGATTACCACTATCACGTTGCGCCTTTGCACCTTTCGCCAATAGTGGGGGCCACCAAGCCCATCGCCTATGCACTCGATGGTTATCCGCTGTACGGAGCACTTGAGCCCGATGGCTCAAAAATGAAAAAGCTTGACTCCCTGAACGGCCATATTTACAAAGGCAAATATCACTACCACGGCACCAATACTTATCCGTATATCAATGGCGGAATGTATGGTCAGGTCACGGTCAAGGAGGGTCAGGTTGACCCTCAGCCGATGGCCCGACCCTTTCGCTCAGATGGCCAACCTTTGTCCGGCGCGAAGATCACTGATTTTGCTCGGAGCGGGGATTCCAAGTTCGCGCTCACCTACACTTTTAATGGCGGTGAGTATCTGATCGACTACACCGCGACGCTGCAGTCGGTGGAGATGACATTCACTGATCCATCAGGCAAGCAATCACGCGAGACCTATACACGGAAGTGAAATGATGAACCGAATCTTTACTAGAAGCCTCGCGGTGCGCACCTTGTTGACGGCACTCGCGGTCGCGAGTACTGCACTTCTCGCCCCCGCGACATTGGTAAATGCACTCCAGCCGGCAGCGAAGACTTCATCATTTACTGCCGAGGTGTGGGCGGATAACTGGTTTGCGCTGTATGTGAATGGCAAGAAAGTTGGACAGGACTCCGTACCAATCACTACGGAGCGTTCGTTTAATTCCGAGCGGATCACCTTTACGGCCAGTTATCCATTGACCATCGGGATTCTGGGCAAAGACTTTACCGAGAACGCCTCCGGTCTTGAATACATCGGTACTTCCAAGCAGCAGATCGGTGACGGTGGCGTGATCGCACAGGTTCGCGATAACAAGACCGGAAAGATCGTTGCGGTCACCAATGGGACTTGGAAAGCGCTCGTTATCAATAAGGCGCCTTTAAATCCGACCTGTGTAACGTCGAGCAACCCGCTTGCCGAGTGCAAAGTTTCTGCGAGCAGCGAGCCAAAGAATTGGTCGGCAGCGTCTTTCTCGGTCAAGGGATGGACTAACGCCTCGACATACACCCCTGCTGAAGTTGGCGTCAAGGATGGCTACAACGAGATATCCTGGGACAAGTCGGCTCAACTGATCTGGGGCAGCGATCTCAAACTCGACAACACCATTCTGTTTCGCAAGACCGTTTCTGGGGCTTGAAAACTGCTTGACTCCAAATAACGAAGGGGCCGAGTAAATAAACTCGGCCCCTTCCTTAATTTCTAGTTGCGTGGTGATCAGTTGTTATGCAGCTGCCCGGTTCTTTGCAGCTTCTTTTCCGGCAGCGATTGAAGCTTTTTTGTTAGGGATGAAGCTTTCGAGTGCTGGGACAACACCCGCGAGACCGAACTCGATGGTAATTACTTCAATGTCGGTTGCGCCCATGGCTCCGGCGAATTGGCGCAGGAATCCTGATGCGTAATCCCAACCGGCCTTCGGGCTTCCCTGTGCGTAGCTACCACCCTGGGCGACAACGAAAGTTACTTTCTTGCCAGCAAGGGTTGCAGTTCCTTCGTCGAAGACACCAGGAATGACGATGCTGTCGATGTATGCCTTGAGCACTGAAGGGACACCGTAGTTCCACAGTGGCGTTGAAATCAGAATCTCATCAGCTCCCGAGATTTCTTCAATGAGGTACATGCGGGCACCCCATTTGGCGGCCATTGGCTCACTGCGATCGGCTTCGGCTACATAGCCGGCTGACAGTGCTTCAACGTCGAGGTGGGGGACGGGGGTTGTGTTGAGGTCGCGGGTGATCACGGTTCCATCAGCATTAGCCGCGTTCCAGGAAGCGACGTATTCGGCTGAAACGGTGCGGGAAAGTGAATTTTCAGCCCAGGGGCTTACTTCAATGTGTAAAAGCGTTGACACGGGTACTCCTCTAATAAGTTAGTTGAACGATCAACTAACTGTACTACAGGCTGAAATGCTCCACTACCGCGGGCCCGTCAAAGTGGGGTCCAATAATCGTTCGCCATTGGGTGAAATGATCAGACTCACGAAACCCCACCGTGTGGTCCTCGAGAGTCTCCCAATCAATTGTGAACATATAAACATTTGGACGCTCAACGCACCAGCCAACGTGCACGAACTCGACAACACCTTTTACGTTAGGGAAAATCTCAGCAACTGCTCGATTGAGATCAACGATGAACTGCTGGTGAGCGTCCTCTTTGACGGCTATCTGTGCAACTTCACGAATCATGATGAACTCCAATCGATTGGTTAAACAACTTTTTCTAAAAACTCCAGTCTTGGGTGAACATGTCCTCTTGGATTGTCATGCGCAGAGGATTCATTCGTAGTATTCCTGGTGCACCCTCTAAAACTTTTTGTAGCCCGTGCATCAATTCGGCAAACCCGGAAGTTTGTCGGTGCTCAACTTCAGCTTCTTCGTTCGAAAATACTTCAAATAGCCAAACGGTGTCATGCGCGTCAGGATCGGTCAGCACTGTAAACACCTCCGTGCCGGGCTCCTCGTCGATTCGATCGACATACGTGTTGAGCAAATCAAGGAGTTCAGTTCGTTTGCCTTCAGCAACATTAAGCCGAACAAGCAAAGCTTGCCGGCCGGGGAGTAAACCATCATGCAACATCTGATTCACCAACCCTGTACTTATTTGGCACTGTTCTCGAGTTGACTATTTTCGAGATACCAGTCGTAAGTGGCGGCAAGACCGTCACCCAATGTGATTGAGGGATACCAGCCAAGGGCATTGATTCGACTGGTATCTAACAACTTACGCGGCATGCCGTCAGGTTTACTGGAGTCCCATTCGAGCTCACCGTCGAAACCAACAATTGCCGCAACGGTCTCCGCGAGTTCACGGATGGGGAGGTCATCACCCCAACCGATATTTATGGTTTCATGTGAATCGTAATTTTGTAACAGCATCAAGCATGCACCTGCTAGATCATCGACATGTAAAAATTCACGTCGAGGTGCACCTGTTCCCCACAGTGTTACCGACTTGGCGCCACTTTCCTTTGCTTCATGAAAGCGACGGATGAATGCGGGAAGAACATGTGATGTCTCCAGATTGAAGTTGTCACCAGGTCCATAAAGATTTGTTGGCATCGCCGAAATCCACTTACGCCCGTACTGGGTTCGGAAAGCTTCGACATAAAAAATCCCAGCAATCTTTGCCATTGCGTAGGCCTGATTGGTTGGTTCAAGTGGACCGGTCATCAAACTTGATTCACGAATTGGCTGTGTTGCGTGCCGAGGGTAAATGCAACTTGAACCTAAGAAAAGCAGATTCTGCACATCTGCTGCGTGCGCAGCATCCATGACATTTGTTTGAATCAACATGTTGTCTTTAAGGAAATCAACGGGGTACGTCGAGTTTGCCATGATGCCACCGACTCGAGCAGCCGCGTCAATCACAATGTCGGGCTTTGCTTGGGTGATCGCATCCATTGTTTCTTCTCGGTCGCGCAAATCGAGTTCACTCGAAGTCCAACCAACGATCTCCCCAACACCAACACCTTCGAGGGCTCGAACCAAAGCGGACCCAACGAGCCCACGGTGCCCGGCAACATAAACCTTCATATCGCCCCAGGAAATCTCACTCACCCCGAGATTCTGGCACAGACGCAGATTTGTGCGGCCATGTGTGTGAATACACGCTCAGTAAAAAACCCTGGAGATACGCTAAGGCCGTGGTAACAATTGGATCCCTGTCATTTGGCGGTAAAGCAAAGACCCCGCTTCCCCCCAGCAAGTACCGCATGGGCGGGAAACATTTCAAAAATGACAAAGCTTTCATCAAGACAGCAGTGCGTGACGTCAAGCGACTCGAGAAGTATTGCGACCTCAACCCAAACTCCTCACTACTCGACTGGGGCTGTGGCGCTGGCCGCCTAGCAATCGGTGTGAAGGAATATTTCCCATCCATCAAGGATTATCACGGGGTGGACGTGCAGCGGGAACTCATCGACTGGGCCAACTCGAATTTGGCTGGCGAGGGTTATCGATTCACCTATGTTGATGTCAGCAATGAGCGTTACAACCCCGACGGTTCCCCCGAGCGAACCCTGAGCGCTGAGCCACACAGCGTGGACGTCTTCTACGCCTACTCCGTGTTTAGTCACATGAATGCGGCAGACACCGCCGGGTATTTAGAACTTCTTGGGCAAACACTCACCCCAACCGGAAAAGCATTCGTCACCTGCTTCGTCGAGGAAGACGTACCCGAGTGGGATGAAAACCCCGCTGGATACGGGCCACTTGAGTGGAAGGGCCGGCTGCACTGCACCCGGTTCTCTCGCCAATACTTCGAATCCCTCGTAAACGCGGGTGGATTGGCCGTGGACCGGTTTGAATACGGCCAGGAAACAGATGGTCAAAGTCTGTATATCTTGCGACGTCGTTAATCCGAGTCGACAATTATCGGCTTGCCCGCGTACGCACTGGTAGCGTGTGAGGGTGAGTATCGAGAGTCCGGATCCTGCTG
>CANMNM010000066.1 GCA_947499275.1 Actinomycetota bacterium
GAATCCACGCTTCAATATCAAACTTACGAGCGGCACTTGACCCAAGGTCACCGGATGCAACATCAATTACCCGGTAGGGGAGTTCAAGTGCATCAAGGAAGTCTTTCTCCCATTGCAGCAGTCGTTCATGTTCGGCTTCTGCCTGCGCAGGATCGCATAAAACAAACATTTCAACTTTGTCGAATTGATGAACACGAATGATTCCCATGGTGTCTTTGCCATAAGAGCCCGCTTCGCGGCGGAAACATGTTGACCAACCGGCATAACGCAGCGGTAGGTCAGCAGCAGGAATGATTTCGTCGGAGTGATAGGCGGCGAGTGGAACTTCTGAGGTACCCACCAAATACAAGTCGTCGGATTCAACCCGGTAAACGTTTTCTTCCGCTTGGCCGAGGAAGCCCGTTCCCTCCATCGCTGCGGGCAGAACTAAGGCGGGCGTAATTATGGGAATCAGTCCGTTGGCGGTGGCTTGCGCCATTGCAAGATTCAATAGTGCAAACTCGAGAAGAGCACCCTGTCCAGTGAGAAAGTAAAAGCGTGAACCGGAAACTTTGGCTCCACGATCAACATCTATTGCTTTGAGTGCTTCACCGATTTCCAGGTGATTTTTCGGAACGAAACCTTCGGCTGCGAAATCGCGAGGGATTCCCACTAATTCGATTAGCTCAAATTTGTCTTCACCACCAACGGGTGAGCGAGGATCGACAATATTGGAAAGAGCTCCAGCGATTGCGTTAACTTTTTCATTGAGATTTGACGCGTGTTCATCGGCAATTTTGACTCGAGCAGCAAGCTCTGTCGCCTTCGCCATGAGAGCGTCGACCTGCGCGGTCAGCTCTGGTGTTGGATCTTTCTTGAGACTGCCTTGCAAGGGACCCATTTCTTTCCCCAGGACCTTCTGCTCATTGCGCAGAAGGTCAAAGGCTTGCTGCCCCTCGCGTGCCGCAATATCGGCTGCCAGCCACTGGTCAACGAGGTTCGCGTCCTCACCACGTTTTATCTGGGATTCGCGAACGAGCTCGGGCTGTGCACGCAAGATATTGGGGTCGATCACGGGTCCAGTCTACTTTTCTCTGGGGATACTGACGTGTTGCGCTGGGTCGTGAGCAAAAAAGGTCGTCAGGCAGGGCGGGTGCGAGTCGTCTACTTTCATGTGGCACGATTCGCTGACTTTGTTTCGTAATGAGGCGCGTAAAAGACACAGGCCACATGAACCACTGAGCGTAGGGAGCCTTCATGGACTACAACTGGTTGACCCCGAAAGCACAGGCTCGCCCCGCCGGCGAAAAAGGGTGGGGCTCCTTTGTAACAGAGCGGATCAGCAAGGGTGAGACCGTGGCCGGTTTCGGTGGCTGGGTAATTGAGCGGGAAACCCTTGAGACCATGAGTGAGGACCGTCGGGGTCGCTCAATTCAAATTGATCACGATCTGTATTTAGTGTCCAGTGATACACCAGAAGCCGGTGACATGTTGAACCACTCGTGTGAACCCAACTGTGGTCTGATCGGATCCCAAGTTTTGGTTGCGATGCGCGATATTGAGCCCGGTGAAGAACTTTCATTTGATTACGCGATGTGTGACGCATCAGATTATGACGAGTTCGCGTGCCTGTGTGAACTGCCGACCTGTCGAGGTGTTGTTACCGGAATGGATTGGCGCAAGCCAGAACTTCAAGCAAAGTACACCGGGTATTTCTCGCCGTACTTGATCCGCAGAATTGCGGCGCTCGTCTAACGAACCTGGAGCAGGATCTTTCCAGTCGCTTCGCCAGCTTCAAGAATTTTCTGTGCCTCGCCTGCTTGCTCGATAGGCATCACGCGATCAATCACCAATTTAACCGTGCCGTCGGTGATCCAGGGCCAGACGATTTTCTCAACTTCCCGACAGATCGCCGACTTCTCCGACTCCGGGCGACCACGAAGTGAAGTTGCGCTGATCGTGGCGTTCTTTCGCAGCAACTGGTCGATCTGGAAATCAACTTTTGTTCCACCCTGCATTCCAATAATGGCCAAGTGACCATTGCGCTTGAGGACTTCGACATTTTTGGAAAGGTAACTTGCGCCCATATTGTCCAAGATATTTTCAATGCCACCCCAGGTTTCCTGGATCACCTCGACAAAGTCTTCTTCTTTGTAATTGATTAACAGGTCGGCGCCCAGGGATGCGCAGACGTTGAGTTTTTCTTGGCTGCCTGCGGTTACCGCAACCTTTACTCCGAGTGCCTTTGCCACCTGAATGGCAAATGTTCCGATGCCTCCGCCACCACCGTGAATCAGAATCGTGCTTCCCTCGCGCAGGTGGAGCACCTTGGTGAAGTTGCTCCAGACCGTCGCGGCAATTTCAGGCAGGGCTCCGGCATCAATAAGGCTGACAGCTTCGGGGACGCTCATCACTTGGCCGAGGGGAACCGCAACTTTTTGCGCGTATCCGCCACCATTTAATAGTGCGGTTACGCGTTCACCGATCCGATCCATGGTGAGTGCTGCGCCGACGGAAACGATTGTTCCCGAGCATTCGAGGCCGAGAATGTCGGTAGTGCCGGGGGGAGGTGGGTAATTTCCTTTGCGCTGCAGGAGATCTGCGCGGTTAACCGCGGTTGCCGTTATGTCAATAATTACTTCACCGGGCTCTGGTTGTGGATCGGGAACCCTGGACCACTCGAGGGTTTCCGGACCACCGAAATCTTTTTGGGTAATTGCAAACATGGTCAGTCCTGATCCTGATTGTATTTAATAACAACCATTCGATCGCCTTGCTCGAGGAAACGAATACTTTCCGTATAGAAACGGTGCGTGATACCGTCTCGAATAATCGCCAAGATGATCAGACCTTTTTCGTTGAGATCACCCGGTGACATGCTGAGTTCGTCTTTCGTCACGGCCCGCTCGGTAACTTCCAGTCCACGGGAGGAATCAAGAAGGTCTTCCATGAGTGCACCGGCTGCAGAGCTAATGACCGACAGACCCATCAGGCGTCCAGCGGATTCAGCGGTAGGAATGACACTGGTTGCACCCGACTGACGCATTACGTCGGCGTTTTGTGACTCACGGACGGCGGCGATAATTTTTGCATCAGCTGGTGCAAGCCGGCGAGCGGTGAGGGTTACCAGCACCGAGGTGTCATCTTCGTTTGTGGCAACAATTATTTGCCCGGCTCGCTCAATTGAAACATCACGGAGTACTTCTTCTTGGCGACCATCACCAACGAAAGCAACAAGTCCGTCTCTCGTTGCTAGATCACATGACTCGCGCTCCGGTGAGACAACAACGATCGTGTTGGGGTTGTAACCGGCATCCAGGAGTGCCTTGGCGGCACTACGACCCTTGACCCCGTATCCAATGATGATGGTGTGGTTTTCCACTTTCTTCCTCCATTGCCGGGAGCGGATTTCACTTCGTGTTTTTTTCGTTAAGACTTCGATTGTCGTACCAATCAGAACAATCAGGAAGAGGAAGCGAAGCGGGGTGATCACGAGCACGTTGACCATTCGAGAGGATTCACACACGGGAACAATGTCACCGTAACCGGTTGTTGAAAGGCTCACGGTCGCGTAATAGAAAGCGTCGACCAGAGTGATTTCACCAGTGACACCTCTGTCGGCGTAACACGTGCGCTCGAAGTAGACGATGAGTGCGGTAATGACCAGGGCCAGAACTGCGATACCAATGCGCAAACTCACATTTTGCAGGGGAGTAATTTTGCTACCACGAAAAAGCAGGGACCGAAGGGAATCAGTTGAACTGCTGTCTTTATCTTCAGACATCACAGTTACCGTCCCTTCGCACGCGCTCAATCATGCCAGCAAAGACACCGGAGCAGGCGCTAGCCACTGCAATTGGACCCCTAATTACACCCCTAGTGCGGAAAGTGTCATGACAACGTCGCCGGGAGAGCCCATACCGGGCGGGACAACCGCGAAATCGGTTGCATTCGCCCATCCGATTAAACCGGCAGGTCCGCCAGAGTGAAGTACCTGCGCGGTGCGACCGGCAGGACTGTTGGTCACTCGTATGGGAACTATTGCTGTGTCCTCCGCGTACTCGGGTAAAGGAGTCTCATCCATGAGAACAGCCGTTTGGGTGCTCTCACTCCATTTTGCTCCGCGCAGACCAGCGACTAAAGGTGGTGCGATGCTCAGGAGAGCGGCAAGTGCACTGCGTGGATCACCGGGTAGCCCAAGCAAGAGTTTTCCGTCGGGTAAACGCGCCAGAAGGACTTGAGCCCCAGGTGTCATGGTGATTCCGTCAATTAACCAATGTGCGGCAAGATCACGCAAAACATTTCGCAATAAATTAGCACCGCCGGGAGCCGTTGACCCGGTGGTAATTAGCAGGTCAGCGTGTGAGTCATCAATTTCTTCAAGGAGTAAATCGCGAGTTTCAGGTGCCCGTACATATGGGTTGCCTCGGGCGCCGAGTGCGCCAACGAACGCAGGAACACTGATGCCCAAAGCGTCACGCACTCGCCCACCTCGGGGAACACCCTGTTCGAGAAGTGATGCGCCGATGATTAATGTGCCCACAATCGGTGGCGGGCAGATTCGCAAGAAGTCGTGACCTGCCGCAGCGGCAAGTGAAATAACTTGGGGGGTAATCAGTGAATCTGCAGCGACAAGTTCACGCCCGGCGCTGGCGATTGCCGCCTGACGAATAATCCCAGAGCCAAATTCGGGCCGGGCATTTTCATCGGGGGTTCCATTAAGTGAATCAAATGCAATGAGTTGGTGTTCACCCGGTTGAATCTCCTGCATTTGGCCTTGTGAGAGTGCGAGCACAGCGTCGGTGTGCGGCGGTATTGGTTCAAATGCACGTAACTTTGTTGCATAGTGCTGGGGAAGTGCCACGTCAGGTGCTAAATCGATGACGGTCCAAGGTCCGGCGGCGCATACGGCGTAGCCGTCAAATTCGGCGACATCTTCACTGGGTTCATCAGAAATCGCGACCAATGCCTCACCCAGTAATGAACCGCTCGCTTCGTCGAGCCGAGCGCGAGCCAAAGGCAGTGGTCGCCCTGCGGAATACGCCACCTGGCGAGCTAGGGACCAGCTGAGTAGACCATCGAGGCCCAGAGCCGAGTCGTTCACCTTCTCGTCCTCCAAACTCGACTCTAGGGTCCAGAGTCTATGTTCTAGGGTCACCCAAACGCTGGAATAACTACACGCTACTGTCCGCGAGCTCGCGTGATTCCGCCAGTTTCGGCAATTCCGAAGTTTCTATATTCCCAGTGCCGAGCGTAGCGGTTGTTGGCCGTGGCCGAGGTGCTCGTCGAGCCGGTTGCACGAATCCGCGGGCAAGCAGGAGGAATACGAGGATGACCGACACGGCGACAACGAGTGCAATTGACCATTCCGTCATTGCGTCCGTCCCGGCGAGAACATAATGCGCCGTGGCGAGTGGCCAGGCGAAGTACGCGATCAAGTGGGACTTTTTGAAGAACGAATTCCCCTTCTTACCCATTTTGGTCCGGATACGACCAATAAGGGATACGGGCAACATGCACCACAGCGCCAATGTCCCAAGAGCGACCGGGATGGGCTGCCATGAAGCTAATCCGGGAACCAAAATTTCAGGCACGGTGAACTTCACCACGGGATCAATCAGTAGAGCACCCAGATGCACGGCGAGGGCGGCCAAAGCGAGTGTGCCTAGCCAGCGGTGCAGGTGCAACAGGGTAACGGGAGTTGAGTTAGTACCAAGAATTCGTGTACGCAGGAACAATCCCCAGAACACGACCGCGGACAGAAGTGCCCAAGCCAAGACGCCACTGGCGCGGATGGTGAGCCATGTCCAAGCAATGTCTGCATTTAATAGGCTATTTATATTGTTCATGCGAACGCAACCTCTCCACTTTCTCGAACCAGGTAGTACGAGATTTCCATGTTGTTTAAAAATGTTCGAGCTTCGTTGAATCCAAGTACCATCGCTGCAGTTGCATACGCTTCTGAAATCCAGCCATGTTCGGCAACGACGGTGGCTTGCACGAGATCCGTTGCTGACACGGTGCCGCTTCGGGGATCGATTACGTGGTGCGTTCCATTCCCCCACACGCGTCGAGCCGTTGTACTTGTTGCCACCGCCAGTGAATCTGCGTCGGTGTTGACGGTTGCAATGATTTCATTGCGATCGCGCTCGTTGATCACACCAATGTTCCAGCTAGCAATGCTGTCCGCACCTGTTAGGTCCGGTGTTCCAGAAGTCACGACATCACCACCAATGTTTGCCAACACACCGATCGCGCCGGCGGCCCGAAATTCCCGACACAGGATGTCTCCGGCCAACCCCTTTCCTATTGCACCCGGATCCAAGGCAACTCCGGCATCCAATGCGAGATGGTTTCCCCGCAGGTGAATCCCTGTTGGTGAAACAACCGTGGGCAGAGAAGTCGCGGCGCTGTGATCGGCTGAAATTTTGTCGAAATCAACGCTGTAACCAAGTGCATCAATAACTCGAGCCATTGTTGGATTAAAAAGTTCGTTGGTGAGTTTTGCGGCATCAAGCATTGAGGTGACGAGCTCCCGGAAATCATCGGAGATCAGCAGCTCGCCTTTTCCTGCATGTGCGTTATTACGTGAGAGTTCACTATCGGCTCGGAACCGGCTCCAGCTTTGCTCCAGAATCTCCATCCGTACCGGAACCAATTGAATAAGTTGATCGATGATCAACTGGTCGCCCCACAGCGTCACTTCAACGGGAGACCCCATGGCTCGGAAAGCCAGGGAAGCACGTTCCGTGACGCTGTGCTTACCGCTACTGGGCTCACGACTAAGGGCGAGGGCGGTGTTCATCCGGATCCTTGTGAGTTGCTTTGAAGTGCTGGTGGATTCGCAGCAGCGGGAACTGGCGCGATTTTCGGTACAGAACTCACGCCTGGTGAATTAGCGGGCTTGGAGGAAACAGTTACCGCACCACCAGCTTGAGCAGCAACAAGTTGCTGGGCAACCGCATTCAATTGATCCCGATATTCGGCTAAACGCACAGCCTCTTGGGTGAGGGCTTGCGCATAAGCTTGTAGTTGCTCAGCCGAGTAGCCCTCCAGGGAGGCGACTTCTACGCTGCTCGCATCGACGCTAGTCGAAGCTGGTGCACTTTGAGCCGCAGCATCTTCCATGGTTCGAAAACCGATGACTCCTACAATTCCAATGCCTGTGGCAACAGCCAGACCCGTTGAAATGATTTTCGTGTT
>CANMNM010000067.1 GCA_947499275.1 Actinomycetota bacterium
GAAGCCTTTGAGTACCCAGTAGCGGGCAATCACGTCGCCGATTGCATAAGCCTCCGCATGTCCCATATGCAGATCGCCGGAGGGGTAGGGGAACATGTCGCACACGTATTTCTTAGGGCGGGTATCGGTTGGATCCCCTGAACGAAAAGGGGCAAGTTCATCCCATATTGGTAGCCACCGCTCCTGGATTGCCGCGAAGTCGAAGCGTTGCGCATCACGGGGATCCGGGCTAGGTGCTACGTCGGTCACGGGGTTTCAACCATCCTTTTGCGGGTTTCATGAGTCACTTTTTGCCAAGCCATCTACGAGAAACAAGTGCGCGGATAAGACTACCGAGGCTAAATGCCTTGACGACCGCCTCCCCTGAGTTACCATTGGAGGCATGAGAAAATCCCTGAGAGTTGTCATCGCAGTGAGTTCCGCAGTATTTATGGCCAGCGGCCTGCTGTCCTCTCCGGCAAGTGCCGCTAATAAGGACATCACCCTCGTCGTCACCCAATTACCCGCTCAGGTGCGACTGGTTCCCGGTGAATCCATTTCCCTGTCGCTCTCCACTAACACCACGACCGGCTACACCTGGGATACAAAAGTCTCAGGGGACACAAAGTCGGTCAAGGTCTATCAGGGCGTTTACGCTGCTCCTGCTGCGACCGGGATGGTCGGGGTTCCCGGCACCACCGTTTGGCAGATCACAGCGAAGTCGGTTGGCAAAGCGGTCGTCACGGTTGTCACCACTTCACCCGGAGGCACGAAAAGCAATGATGGCAAGTTAACTGTCATTGTCATGGCTAAATAGGCTCAAGAGCATTCGCTAACGCTTCCCCCACCAGCTCGTGGGTTTCCCACGCCCAATGCATCCCATCGGGGTTTGCGCTGCCACTGACAAGACCTTTGAGAACATGATTTTCGATGTCCACAATGGGAACACCGATGGATGCTGCCCAGCTAAATGCTGATGCCCGCGCAGCGACGTGATATTTCTGTGACGGGTAGTACTTGCTGTTATAGGGCGATGGCGTCATGGCAACGATCGGGATACCCCCGGAGACTGCCCGAATCGCTTGGACGATTCGAGTTAAGTAACGATCGGTAGCCAACTGGGGTAGTTGCCGCATGAGCCCACCGGTAAGACCCACAATCTTGGGCGCGAGTTCTCGGTAGATCCGACGGGTCCGGCGACGCAAACCCCCTGGCCTCAAATACGGCATGCCTTCACGCAGGTACGTGGGTATCACGGCGGGCAGTTGATCCATGCCACCCACCTCAATAATCACTGCACTGGCGCGGGGCAGGTAGGTACCAAAGACAACCGGGTCTTTTGTTAAAGCCCACCACGAATCACGGGAGGTCCACCCCTCGCGTGCGACCAGGTCAACCTCGAAGGGTGTGCCCCGTTGGACCGCCAGGTGCGCTGCCGCAATATTGGGAAATAGTCGAGGATCAGAGGGCAAGACAATCCCCTGCGGACCTTGGAATGCGAGTGAGTCACCTAGCACCAAGAGATGGCGCACGTTCTCCGTTTGATCCACTCCCCTAGTGTGCCTTTATGTCTCGTCGCGGTTTGATCCTGTTCCTGAGCTTGGGCCTGATCTGGGGTCTGCCCTATTTACTCATAAAGGTCAGCGTGGAATACCTCTCCCCTGAGGTAATCATTTTCCTTCGAGTTTTCTTGGCCGCGATTATTCTGCTGCCGGTCGCGATCAAGCGTGGCTACCTGCGTGAACTCAAAGGACATTGGAAGTGGGTCTTCATCTTTGCCATCATCGAGATAGCGTTCCCATTTGGTGCACTCACTTTTGCTGAACTCAAACTGAGCAGTTCCATGACCGGATTGATGATCGCCGCGGTGCCAATTGTTGCCGCGATCATGGCGTGGCGCTTGGGAATTGACGAGCGGATCACCGGAATTCGAGTTGTCGGCCTGGGTGTTGGAATTCTCGGCGTTGCCGCCCTGGTAGGCCTTGATGTCACCGGCGCCGAACTCCTTTCGGCAGCGCTCCTCATTATCGCGGTGGTCGGTTACGCGCTAGGACCCATCATTGTTTCCCTGAAACTGTCAGAAGTTCCCGCTCTGGCCGCCATTGCCATGGCCATGGTCATCAACTCGTTTATCTACGCTCCATTTGCCTTTCTCCATCGACCGACGCAATCCGTCCCTCTCAACGTCTGGCTTGCAGTGGCCGTACTCGGTGTGGTCTGCACCGCTCTCGCTTTCATCTTGTTCTTCTCATTGGTGGCCGAAGTTGGACCTTCGCGAACCACGGTGATTACCTACATCAATCCGGCCGTTGCCGTAATTCTTGGTGTCCTGGTTTTGAGCGAACCCATCACGTTAGGGCTGGTAATTGGTTTCCCACTGATCCTGCTGGGGTCTTACCTAGCAACCCGTAAAGCCCCCACATTTGAAAGTGAACCCATCGGCTGACCCCAAGGCTTCAATAATTCGTTTAATTATTACGCAGAGTGATCCAGATGGTCTTCAGCTCGGTGTACTGCTCAAGTGCTTCAATTCCGTTATCTCGGCCACCAAATCCAGACATCTTGTACCCACCAAATGGAGTACTGATATCTCCTTCGGAATAGCCGTTGATCGCGACCGTTCCTGCTCGAACCGCACGAGCCATCCGGATAGCTGTTTCAAGATCATCGGTGTAGATCACTGCCGCTAAGCCGTAATCGGTTCCGTTAGCAATTGCGATTGCTTCTTCTTCTGTGTCAAAACCAATAACGCTAGCAACCGGCCCAAAGATCTCCTCTTGCGCAACGGTCATGCTGGGAGTCACACCATTAAGGATCGTGGGCCCAATAAACCAACCACCGGTCTCTTCGAACAACCGCTCACCACCACAGGCAACTTGCGCGCCTTGCGCCTTCGCGCCATTGACATAACCCAAGATTCGATCCAGCGCCGCTTCTTCGATTACCGGACCAAGGGCGGTATCAGGATCAGATGGATCCCCGACAATGCGACTGTTAGCGACTTTTGCCAGAGCAGAAACTATCTCGCTCCGAATTGAATTATGAACCAGAATGCGCGAGCCAGCACTGCAGTTCTGCCCGCTATTCCAGAAGCAACCAACGGCAAGTTCTGCGGCAATTGTGTCAATCTTGTTCGCGCAGTCCGGCATGACTATCTGGGGGCTCTTGCCACCCATTTCCAAAACAATTTCCTTCATGTTGCTTTGCGCCGAGTAGGTGAGAAAGATTCGACCAACCTCGGTTGACCCTGTGAATGCAATCAAATCAACGTCCATGTGGAGTCCGAGCGCTTTACCGGCAACGTGCCCAAGCCCGGTTACTACGTTGAACACTCCGTCCGGGACACCGGCCTGGGTTGCCAGCTCTGCAATACGCAGCGTGGTCAATGATGAGAGTTCAGCGGGCTTAACAACAATTGAATTTCCCGCGGCCAAAGCCGGTCCGAGTTTCCATGCGAGCATCGCGGCTGGGAAATTCCACGGTAAAACAGCTCCGACAACACCAATCGGCTCACGAACAATCATGCCCAGTGAATCTGGTCCAGTGGGTGAAACTTTTCCAAATACTTTGTCAGCCGCCTCTGCATACCAACGCATCGTGTTGACAACATCTGGGATATCAAATGTGCGGCACTCCGTGATGGGCTTGCCGGCATCGATGGACTCGGTTACCGCCAACTCTTCAGCATTTTCTTCAATCAAATCCGCGAGCTTGAGCAGGATCACTTTGCGCTCGGCGGGTGGCTTCCCACTCCAAGAACCCGATTCAAATGCTGCCCGAGCCGAGGCCACCGCTTTATCAACATCAACGTCTGTGCACGCGGCTATCTGAGTAATCACCTGACCTGTTGCTGGTGCCAACGACTCAAAAGTCTCGCCATTTGCGGCATCAACAAATGCTCCATCAATGTATGCCTGAGTGCGTACCGTTTTTGGGAGTGTGAGGGACACGGGGTGCCTTTCTTCGCTTTCGGGTCTACCACCCAAAATCTGGGCCAATGCCCCCAAGATTACTCACTTTACGAGCACTCAAAGTCCCATGAGACTTCCAGTGGTCACAATTTCGGGCCGAGAAGAAAAAGTGGAGCTGAGGGGACTCGAACCCCTGACCCCCTGCATGCCATGCAGGTGCGCTACCAGCTGCGCCACAGCCCCAAGTTAAAGCAAAGAATGATCGCTTTGTTGGGAGGACAAAGCATAGCCGTGAGGCTTTAGTTGTCATCTCCTAGGGCTGGGACGGGAAGTGACTTGGCGTTGTATTCCTGTAGTCGCCATGCTGGGCCATACGGTGAATCCTGTTCGCTCAGAACCGACCAAGCGCAGTTACTCAGAACTCCAAAGGCGGCCCAGTGCTCGGGCGGCAATTCCAGCATCATGGCAATTGCCGCACGGGCGCTACCCCCATGGGTTACGACTATCAAGGTCTCATTGTCTTTGACGTGGGCGATCTCTTGATTGACCACAGCAATTACGCGATGGGCGACCTCCATGCGGGTCTCACCGCCACCAGGTCGAATATTTGATCCCGCAGCCCAGGCCGCGAGGTCGTCACCGTGGTTGGCAATTAATTCATCTCTCGTCTGACCTTCCCAGGTTCCAGCATTTGTTTCCCGCAGTCCAGGAAATGTCTCAACATCAATATTCACGAGTTCTGACAACGCCTGGGCAGTGCGGGATGCTCGGACTAAATCTGAGGAGATGATTCTGGCTGGTCGCAGTCCCGCAAGCAGTCGCGCGGCATCATGTGCTTGCTCTTGACCAACTTCATCCAGCGGAATGTCGGTTTGACCTTGGAAGCGTCGTTGCGCATTCCATTGCGTGCGACCGTGTCGCCAAAAAACAACCTTGCGGCCGTGAGTCATGGTTAGCGCTCCAGATTTATTGATTCAGGCAACGGAATAACCGGACAGTCCTTCCACAGACGCTCAATCGCGTAATGGATGCGCTCTTCCGCCATTTGAACGTGGACCACGATGTCGCCGTAATCGATCAGAATCCAGGTGGCTTCCCCTGCTCCCTCTTTGCGAAGTCGCTTCTCCCCCGCCAAGTGCAAGGCTTCCTCGATCGCGTTGACAATTGATCTCACCTGTAACTCATTGGCTCCCGAGCACAGCACAAAGCAATCGGTGATTACGAGTTGCTCACTCAGGTCAAGGATCACAATGTCGGTGGCGAGTTTGTCGGCTGCCGCTTGGGCGGCGATTAAGGCAGAATCGATGGCACTTTGTAATGCGGGCATATGGTGAAGGTTTCCTGTCTTGTTAGTTGATGTACAGCTTGTTGGTCGTGATGTATTCATTGACGCTGGGGGCCACCAGTTCAGAGATTGATTCGTTGTTTCCAGCGGAGAGTCTGACTTGAGTGCTGGAGATCTCCCAGCCCGGTACATCAATGAAACGGCACGGGAAGTGATCGAGTTCCTGGCTGCTCTCACCTGGTCGCGAAACAACAACCATGCTCACACTTCTCGCAATCTCTTCCGGTTGCTTCCACTGGGGGAAGTCTTGATAGGCATCGGCGCCCAAGATCAGGAACCATTCGGCACTGTCATTGGGGTGGTTGAGCGTGAACTCTTGTGCGAGCTCGCGGATCGTGTCGATCGTGTAGGTGTTTCCGATCCGGTCTGTATCAACTTTGCTCACCTGCAGCCAATCATGGCCTTGGGCGGCGAGTTCACACATTGCCAATCGTTGTTCGGTGCTTGCGAGAACTTCATCACGGTGATACGGGTTGCCAGCAGGAACTAGATAGACGAAATCAAGATCTAACGTCTTGCGGGCAATTCTCGCTGCTTCAACATGGGCGAGGTGGATGGGATCAAATGATCCGCCGAGAATTCCGATCCGATATTGCACGAAAGATTAACGGTCGACGTTGATCATGACGGTGATGACCAGTAAAACAACTAGAGCCAAGAATCCGAATCCACCAATTATGTAGGGGCTGACGACACTGCCACCCTCTTCACTGGCCAAGACTTCACTTACTCGAGCTACTGCTGACAAATCCATGGAACTCCCTCACCTAATTCTTAAGAACACTCTACCCGGTCACTATTTTCGGACGTGACCGTTGCCCGAGACGATGTATGTGGTGGTGGTGAGTTCAGCGAGACCCATGGGGCCTCTGGCGTGCAGTTTCTGAGTAGAAATCCCGATTTCGGCGCCGAATCCGAATTCCCCACCATCTGTGAAGCGGGTTGAGGCATTCACCATCACCGCTGCTGAGTCAACCGCCGACGTGAAATAAGCGATGGTCTGCGAGTTATTGGAGATGATTGCTTCGGTGTGACCCGATGACCACGTAAGGATATGTTCAACAGCTTCCTCGACGCTTGAGACAATTCCGGCAGCAATATCCAATGAGTAGTACTCCGCCGCCCAATCTTCGTCATTGACCGGCGCCCAATCAACACCCGCTGATTGCGCATGCTGTTGCATTTTCGTATCACCGTGCACGGTGACCGAGCGGGCTTTAAACTCAGCAAAAAGTTTGGGTAAGAAGGCATCAGCCACTGCTTCATGGACGAGCAAGGTCTCCGCTGCGTTGCACACACTTACCCGTTGAGTTTTGCTATTCAGCACGATTTCGACAGCCATATCAAGGTCGGCGTCTTTGTCCACGTATACGTGACAATTGCCAACACCTGTTTCAATCACGGGGACAAGTGAGTTGTTCACGATATTTTGAATTAATGATGCACCCCCGCGCGGGATGAGGACGTCGACTAACCCACGTGCCTGCATGAGTTCAGTTACTGAATCGTGGGTGTGACCGGGAACGAGGGCAATTGCATCTTCGGAGATTCCCACCTCCACAAGGGCCTTACGCATTACGTCGATCAGGGCGACATTTGTGTTGTAGGCGCTCGATGAACCCCGCAGTAACGCCGCGTTGCCACTTTTGAGGCAAAGCCCGGCAGCATCAACGGTGACATTGGGTCGGGCTTCATAGATCATGCCAACCACACCGAGTGGAACGCGCGTTTGACGGACCTGCAATCCATTGGGCAGGGTGTAACCACGAACAACCTCGCCGACGGGGTCTGGTAAGGCTGCTACATCAATGAGTGCGTTTGCAATTGCCTCAATGCGTTCTCCGTTGAGGGTTAATCGGTCAATGAGGGCGTCAGATGTTCCATCGGCTCTCGCCGCCTCAAGGTCTTTTTCATTCTGGGTGGAG
>CANMNM010000068.1 GCA_947499275.1 Actinomycetota bacterium
CATGTGTTTGAAGCCGCGAAGAAAGAATACGATCAAGCGATTAATCGCAATGCCACCTTGGGTCAGCTAGCCAATCAAAAGACTGCTTCGTCAGGTTGGCGTCCTTCACGGACACTCACCGCGATAATGATTCTTGGTGCAACGGCAATTGCAGTTGCAGTGCTCATTATTCTTTCGTAAATCCTTTTTCACCTGGAATAACCGATTCCCTCGTTGACAGGGGTATAGGCACGTGGGACTCATCATCTAATCTTTTTCTATGCTGCTCGATCTTCAGGCTTCCGTGCACCCGAGTTGGTTGCCAGTTTTTGAAGGCCTTTCACCTGAAATTGCGAATGTAAGCGGTTTCCTTGAATTCGAGACAGCGGCTGGCCGTCAATGGTTGCCTGAACGCTCTCAGGTACTGCGCGCATTTACTCAGCCATTGGATCAGGTGAAAGTTGTCATTCTTGGACAGGATCCCTACCCGACTCCGGGCCACAGTGTTGGCCTCGCCTTTTGCGTTGGCCCAGAGGTTGCTCTTCCTCGAAGTCTGGTGAATATTTTTCGTGAGTTGAAGTCCGACCTTGGCGTTGGTGCCCCCGCAAGTGGTGACCTGACTCCGTGGGCCGAACAGGGAGTGTTGCTACTGAACTCCGTGTTAACCGTAGGCAGCGGTCAGAGCGGAAGTCACCGGAGCAAAGGCTGGGAACAGATCACAGGTGCAGTAATTGCAGCGCTAGTAAATCGTCCGGAGGGCTCGCCCGTGGCGATTCTCTGGGGAAAAGATGCCCAGTCTTATGGCAGTGATTTTGATCCACGATTTGTCATCTCAAGCCCACACCCAAGTCCGCTATCGGCACGGCGTGGATTTTTTGGAAGCAAACCGTTTAGCCGCACAAATGAGTTACTGCGGCAACAAGGTCTTACCCCTATTGAGTGGGATCTTGCTTGACGGCTTTGTCAACGGTTTTATCGGGCAATGACGCCACGTACCGGTGCATAACGAAGTCCGCGTAAAAAGATGCAAATGGGATTGTTCCAGCTAGTAGCAAGGCCAGTGTTTTCAGGATTGGGAAGCGCAAAAGAAATGCCAGATTTACGGCAGCAATCAAATATGCGAAATACAACCAGCCATGGGCCAGCCACAGGAAGCTGTAGAGAAGCGGCTTACCGCCTTCTGTCCCGTAATTGAGAAAGAGATAGCCGTAGAGCGCCCAGACCGAAGCAAAAGCAAGGACTACTCCCGTAACCCAGGCCATAATGCGGAATGCGAGCAGCGCTGTCGAGATTTTTTTCATAGCGGCAGCCTACGTTCAGATTAATTCGTGCGCGAAGGGTGGCATGGCCCCTGCTCGCTGGCAGGTCAATCCAGCAACCTTGATTCCAAACTCGACCGCGGCACGGACAGCCTCTGCATCCTGTAGCTCAACTCTGCTCAAGTTGTGCTCATCCCAATGGGAGAGAAACCCGCCACTGAATGCGTCACCCGCTCCCACGGTGTCGACAACATGGACTTTAGGGACGTTGACCTGAAATTCCCCAGTTTGTGTGAACACATGCACCGCCTTCGATCCATCGGTAAACAGCACAACGGCCTGTGATCGGGTACAAATATCTCGCGCAGCATCTTGATTGCTGAGATCAGGGAACATGTAGTCGAGGTCGTCACCGCTGCACTTGATTACATCAGCGCGCTCAAGGGAGGCATTGAATGTTTCCCAAAATTGTGAAGGGTCTTTCATCACACTCGGTCGAGCGTTCGGGTCAATCATCAAGATTTGGTTTTCATCCATTGCCGCCACTACGGCGCGAGTTGCTTGTGACAGTGGTTCATAAACAAATGCGAGAGTCCCAATATGAAGAGCTGTCGCTGTTGTATCCAATGCCTTCAACGCTATTTCAGGGGTAACCGAAAGTGATGAAGTTCCCTCAATCAGAAATCGATACGTTGCCGCACCCAATTCGTCGAGTGATGCGATTGCCAAAGTTGTTGGGGCAGGGCAATCCTGGTCAATTGCACAATGAACAGCATCACTGTCAAGTAACCGACGGATTCGCTTTCCCAATGCATCCTGGGAAATACCGCCAATAAATGAAACCTTGGTGCCCAGACGAGCAATTGTGCGCGCAGTATTGACGGGACCCCCACCCACAACGGAGTAAATCTCTCCATCAGGGGAAACAATGATATCGATCAAGGCCTCACCCATGACGTGAATCATTTGCGAAACTTTATATTGCCCAAAACCAGCCAACGAATGTAGATCGTGACCGCGAAGAGGGCAAAAACCCACCACTGAATCGCGTAGAAGAAGTTCTGCAGTGGGAACCCAACTTCAGCTGTTGAAATTGTCGGGGGGACGCTCTCGGGTGAATTGGCTTCCAGTGGCGACTGGGATTGCATAACAATGTATCCGTCGAGCAGTGGGGCATCCCACAACTCAGATAGTTGCTGCGAATCAATGGTCACAATCTCGGCACCCGAATCACTCACCGAGGCATAAAAAGTATCACTGGGTTGCAAGACCCCTTCAATACTGACTGTTCCCTCTGGGGTCGTGAACAGCTGTCCTTGCGGCACCCAACCGCGCACAACTGCAATCCACTGGCCGCTCTGGGTCTCCAACGCTGAAACAATCCAATCCCCTGCGATCGAATCCCGTGAAAGCCTGCTTCCGATTCGGACTTGGTCTGCGTTAATAAATGACCCGGTCGCGGTCACCGTTCTCCCGTAGTCCTGCGGATCCAACGGTTGATCGATTTCACTAACGGGCACCGCTGCCATTACTGCTGCTCTTTCGGCGTCCAAGATGTCTTGGGTGCGGTCCCACTGCCATTTGCCGAGAAAGAAGAAAAGCACGCACACCAGAATCAGTGAAAGGAGCGCCACAATGGATGCTGGAGTTTTGGCCCGCCTCCAGAAATTACTGCTTGGCGGCATCAGGATCTTGCTCGGCACTCTCTTCCATCTGTGCTATGTCATTCATTTCCTGATCAATTTGGGCTTCTCGGCGTCCACGCGGGAGGTCTGGATCAATCCGCTTCATTTGACGGTTCATGTTGAGCCACAACAGGACTAGGGCGATACCGACAAGCAATACAAAGAATCCAGCGATAGGGCCGGCCCCTGCAATAGTTTCACTGAGATTCGATTCGTTATCCATAGTGGTTCCACTCTAATCTGTTGCTAACTTTCTAGCGCAGGCCGGCAAAAAGGTCACTCTCAGGCAGGGTCGTAGGAACCAAACTCGAGGCCAATTGGAATTCCTCGGTTGGCCAAGCGCTCTGTTGCAGTTCTGTTGAAACTAAAAACCAACGGCCATCGGGTTCGATTTGAGTGGCGTGGGCTTTGAGGGCGGCATCCCTGATGGGAAAGTACGTCGAACATTCGATGCTCGTGGTAATCCTTTCCGCATCTTCTGGTTTGTCTTCCCATTTGTCTAGCCACTCAACGTAGGGTGATTCAATATTCTGCTCCACCAGAAGATCATGCAAAGCAACGATGCGCTCTTTATGAAACTGCTGGTTGTAATAGACCTTCTGCACTTGGTGCGCCGGTCCGAATTCTTTGTGCAGATTCGGATCCGCAGCGGCAGTGATTGCAGCCATGGTGATCACGTGCGTTTGAATGTGATCGGGGTGCGGGTATCCGCCATTTTCGTCGTAGGTCGTGACAACCTGTGGACGGAATTCGCGGAGCAGTTTGACAAGTGGCGGAACACTAATCTCAAGTGGGACGAGAGCGAATGCGTCTTCGGGTAATGGTTCACCTTCGGTGAAACCGGAATCCATAAATCCGAGCCACTCATGTCGCACCCCGAGGATTCTTGCGGCTTCAGCCATTTCCCTTTGGCGCACTTCATGGATCCCGTACAGGTCGACTAACTCTTGGGCCTGCACATTGAGCACGTCACCACGCTCACCACCGGTACAAGAAACCACCATCACCTCGATGCCCTCGTCGACGTATTTAGCCGTGGTGGCTGCACCTTTACTTGATTCGTCGTCTGGGTGGGCGTGAATCGCCATTAGCCGCAAAGGTTTCCCGGTGGTTGTATTTTGCACTGGAGCATCCTCTCACTCAGACTCGTAGCCCTCGTTAGTCTGGGAGGGTGTCGAGCCCCTTCCGCAAAGATCAACTCAGCCCTGAGATGCAGGAACGGTATGGGTTCAGCCAGAGCAATCATTTACGCACGGCTGTAATTGCAATTGTTACCGTGATTTTTGCGATCGGGGTCGGTTTCGCAACTTTTTCGATGTCCCAGAAAAGCATTCAATTCAAGCTTCTCACGTGGAGTGTGGTGAGCCCAGAGCGCGTTGATCTGGTCTTTGAAGTTCGGCGAATTGGTAGCGACGCACTTGATTGCGTCGTTCGGGCCCAAGATTCCCAACGTATTGATGTGGGGTATTCCGCTATCACTATTCCCAGCGGTAATGATCTCGAGGAAGTGGACTTATCCCTCAGAACCCTGGCTCCCGCCTTTGTGGTGGAGGTGCTCACCTGTGTTAAATCTGGTGACCCAATTGGGGTGCCAGGACCCCAATTCCCCGCTGGAGTTGCCCCGCCGCCCCAACCGTGGACACCCGTTTCTTAGTCGTGAATAGGGCGCACCCGTCCACAAACCGAGAAAAAGTATTAGGGTTTCACGTTATGACCGAAATTACCTGGCTGACCCAAGATGCCCACGACCGCCTGACGGCCGAATATGAAAACCGTCAAGGTCCGATGCGCGTGGAAATCACCAAGAAAATTGAGGCCGCCCGCGAGGAAGGTGACCTTAAGGAAAACGGTGGTTATCACGCTGCTCGCGAGGAGCAAGGGAAAAACGAAGCGCGGGTTCGCCAATTGCGTCAACTGTTGGAAAACTCACAGATCGGTGTGCCGGAGGCCGCTGAAGGGGAAGTCAGTCATGGCAAAGTTATTTCAGTTCGCCTCATTGATTTTGACGAAGTGGAACGCTTTTTGCTCGGCTCACGTGAAGAGGCCGCGCATGCCTCAATTGATGTCTACTCTCCAACCTCACCTCTAGGGGCTGCAGTTTTGGGAAAGCGCGTTGGAGACACGACAAGTTACCAACTTGCCAATGGCAAAGAAATGGCTGTTGAAATTCTCAATGTTGAGGACTACGTCTGACGTTAGCGCCGGATGACGTTAACGCCGGCTAACACTGCGGTACTTACGGATCGCCAACGGAGCAAAAATCGCAATCACGACCGTGCAGGAAATGATGGTGTAGGCAATTGGATGCTGTAACGACCAAAATCCTGGATCGGCACCCGGTGCATACCCCGTCGGGTTGCCAAAAAGCTCACGGGTCGCCAAGACCAGAGACGAAACTGGGTTGTACGCCGCAAATACCTTGAGAACACCGGGAAGAGAATCAATCGGAACAAATGCATTAGACAAAAAGGTCAGTGGGAAGATCCAAATCAAACCAGCGGTGTTCGCGGTTTCGGTATTGGGCACGGACAGTCCAACAAATGCACCAACCCAGGTGACCGTGTAAGCAAAAAGCAGGAGCAACAGGTACGCATAAATTGCGTTGAGGATTCCGTCGCTGATTCGCCATCCCACGATATAGCCGGTGATGCTCAAAACCGTGAGCACCAAAATTTGCCTCAATGCATTAGCAAGTGTGTTGCCAATCAACGCCGCAGACTGCGACATCGGTAATGCCTTGTAACGGTCGATAATTCCTTTTTGCATGGCTTCGGCTAAGCCAACAGTGCTAGCGGCCGCCGCAAAAGCAACTGTTTGACCGAAAATACCGGGCATTAAGTATTGGCGGTACAGACTCGAATCAGCTGCACTTCCTGGATCGGCTCCCGGGATGGGAATTGCCCCACCGAAGACATATGCAAAAAGCAAAACGAAAATAACGGGTTGAATAAGCTGGAAAAACAGCGCTTCCGGGATTCGAAATGACGCCAAAATTGTGCTGCGGGCAATAACGATCGAGTCGTGAACAGTCCATCCGAGCAACGGACGCGACATTGCGATGGGTACTGACGTGCTCAAAGTTTTCACCTGACTCATGATTGCTTGCGTCCCTTCTTTGAGCGGCCTGCTGGTTTATCCATGGTTTCGTCTTCAGCGCTGTGTCCTGTTAGTGAAAGGAAGACGTCATCGAGAGTTGGCCTTCGCAACGCCAGGTCAGCGATAGCGATGTTTTGTGAATCAAGTAACCGAACGACGTCAACGAGTACCGTAGAACCACCTGAAACAGGACCCGAAACAAGGCTCTCGGTGATCAGTGATTCACCCCCAAATACGGGGCCTAGGACTAGTTGAGCGTCTCGGACGCGATCGATGTCAGCGACTCTGACTTCAATTCTGTCACCACCAATTTGGTCCTTTAGCGCTTCAGCACTTCCGTGAGCAATTACGCGACCGTGATCAATCACGACTATGTCATCAGCGAGTTTGTCAGCCTCATCAAGGTACTGGGTTGTCAACAACACAGTGGTTCCCTCGGCAACGAGACTTTCAATCACACCCCACAGTCCCAGGCGCGAGCGTGGATCAAGACCGGTTGTTGGCTCATCGAGAAACAAAATACTGGGTTTTGCAATCAGACTTGACGCGAGATCCAGGCGCCTTCGCATTCCACCCGAATACGTCTTTGCGGGTCGATCAGCCGCCTCACTGAGGTCAAACCACTCCAGGAGTTCCTCAGAGCGATCCTTAACGTAGGTCGGGGCAAGGTGGTAGAGATCGCCGAACATCCGCAGATTCTCACGGCCGGTTAAAAACTCATCAACTGCCGCATACTGACCGGTGAGACCAATGCTGTGGCGGACTTGGTCGGATTGTTTTTCGACATTGAAGCCATTGACATAAGCCACGCCTTTGGTTGGCTTGAGTAATGTTGCAAGAATGCGAACAGTCGTGGTCTTCCCTGAGCCATTAGGGCCGAGAAGGCCAACTACTTTGCCCCGGGGTACAACAAGATCTAGCCCGTCAAGGGCTTTAACGTCGCCAAATTCCTTAACCAGACCTTCAGCATGAACTGCATCTTCTTTAGCCATGGGACGAACTTTAACCCTAGAGTTCCGTGACGTTAAATCCTTGCTTTACCAGATTGGCAAGGAGTTGACTGAGATCAAAGGAGTTGGCTGGGATTAGTGGGATAGCTCTCGTCGACTTCCGGGCAATTGGGTGTGATTTCC
>CANMNM010000069.1 GCA_947499275.1 Actinomycetota bacterium
AGCACCACTAGAGATTCTCAAAGCATTTGAGCACGCGGTGACCAAGCACCCCGATCAAGATATTGAACTTCACTTTGTGGGCAAACCAGCATCAGTGGATATCTACCTCAATGACGCAATTGAACAAGCACTAGCAAAGGGATTACCCATCCGCTGGACCCAAGGAGCCACCGACCAAGAGGTTGGCGAGATAGTCCGAGATTCAGATCTATTTCTTTCCTATGGAATTGAAGGGTATGGAATTCCGGTTTTGGAGTCGATCCAAATGGGAACCCCTGTCCTCTTTGACGGTATCCAGCCGGCGGCAGAGATCATGGAAGGCCTCGGGGCGCAGCGCATTCCTCTCGAGCAGGTATTCACCCAACAGGTGGACCAGTTGGTCAACGAATCCGACCAGGCTCGAGTTCCGACTTGGAATGACTATGTGCTGAGTGTCATTGAACAACTTAAAATCAATTCACCGCGCAATAGCTCGTGAATACTTCCAGTAGGGTTGTTCTGTGAAAGTTGCCGTGGATGAGCAGATATTTGCTCTTCAAAAGTACGGTGGTATCTCCCGACTTTTTTATGAACTAATGAAACAGTACGACGCTAATCCAGATCTGGGAGTTGAGCTTCTTCCTTTTACGAGGCCAATCATTAACGACTACGTGTTAACGGATCTGCAGTTGCGTGATGTTTTGAAATCCAAGGGGTCTAAGACAACGGTTCAGGGTTTATTTCGACAGACGATGCCCGGACAGTTCGATAGTCAAGCCGAAGTGGTACACCACACTTTTTATTTACCCCCCGGTCTTTATCGTTACAAGAATGCAAAACGAATCGTGACCGTTTACGACATGATTCCGGAGTTAATGCGAAAAACAAAGAGGCGCCTGGATTTTGCAACGAGGAAGCGAAAGTTTCTCGAAGCAGCCGATCATGTGATTTGTATATCGGAGTCAACACTCAATGATGTCCAACGAATTTGGCCGGATCTGCAGGTGCCCATGTCTGTTGTGTATTTGGGCGCAAACCCGGTCTTCAATCCCAGTGCGGCGCTCGACCCAACATTGCCAAGCAGATATGTATTGCATGTGGGCAATCGATCAGGCTACAAGGACGCCTGGACACTGACGCAGGCTTTTACACGGATTGCGGGTGACTATCCCGATGTCACACTGCTATATGTCGGTGGTGGGGAACCTACGCCGGCTGAGCGCAATCAATGGAGTTCTCTGGGGGATGGGAACCGAATCAAGTGGTTCTCAGCGACGGAGGATCAGTTGCCATCGATCTACGCTCAGGCACAGTTGTGTGTTGTCCCATCACGCTATGAGGGTTTCGGCCTGCCCACCCTTGAAGGACTTGCATCAGGTGCCCCCCAGATATTGGCGGATACGTCCAGTTTGCCGGAAGTGGGCGGACTTGCTGCACGTTATTTCACGCCGGGCAATTCGACACAGTTGGCCGAGCATATGGACGCTGTACTTTCTGATCCAACTGAACGAGCCCGGTTACGTGAATTGGGCCTCTCACAGGCCACGCAGTTCTCGTGGGAGAAGACAGCTCGGGAAACAGCTGCCATTTACCGTCAAGCACTGAATAAGGCCTGAGAAGGCACGCCTCAGGTGCCAACGGGGGCACTTGGACTAACGTCCACCTTGTGAGTAGCCGTAAAACCCTCGTAGCCATCCCTGCATGGAATGAAGAAGGTTCCATTGCAGAGGTAATCGGCAGAATTCAACTCCACGAGCCAGATGCAGACATCTTGGTCGTTAATGACGGTTCAACCGACTCAACTGCTCTGGTCGCGACCGATGCCGGCGCGGTTGTTGTTTCCCTCCCCTTCAATGTGGGAGTGGGTGGCGCAATGCGCACGGCATTCCTCTTTGCTCAGCGCGGGGGTTATCACTGTGTGGTTCAGGTGGATGCGGACGGACAGCATGAACCCGCAGAACTACACGCCTTGATTGCTGGCCTAGACCATTACGACATTGTGGTGGGAACCCGATTTCACCCTAAATCCACGTATCACGTCCGAGGGCCTCGACGTTGGGCGATGAAACTGCTGTCACGTACCTTGAGCCGAATGGCGAAATCACCTATATCGGATCCAACTTCTGGTTTTCGTTCGGCTGGTCCGAGGGCCATTCAACTCTTTAGCGGCAACTACCCCGCCGAGTACCTAGGTGACACCGTCGGCTCACTCGCAATTGCGATTCGCTCAGGGCTAAAAATTGAGGAAGTTCCCGTCACCATGTACTTCCGTGAATACGGACGGCCAAGCAAAAATGCCATATGGTCTGCTCTTTATCTCGGCCGTGCTTCCCTGGCTCTGGTTGTTCAATTGGTGCGAAGAACACGCAAGAGCGATGAAACCCATTAGCTGAGCGAACGATCCAGTTCATCGGCTTGAAAATTACGCTCGAAAAGACAGGAACGCCCCCAGACTCGGGTCAACTTAAATCCCCGATCAAGTAATTGTTGGGCGACAGGATGCTCAGGAATTAAACAGGCAGGTTCAACTATTTCAATCAAACACCTTTGAATGTCCCACCTACTCCAGTCCAAAGTTGATAGTAAATTCAATTCTTCTCCTTCAACATCTATTGAGAGGAGATCAATGCGAGTTTGCAACGGTATGTTCTCTTGCAGCAGCAAGTTCAGGTCTCGAACTTCGACATTGCGTCGACCCCTTAAGTCCCAACCAAGTTCCTGCAATTGTTGTGCTCGAGCAGAATTGAGTGTGCTCAGAGTGGATTCACTGAATTCGTAAAACACTTCAGTTCTAGGGGTACCCACGAGTGATTCAATATTGGTGTCGTTAGGTCGTCGAGTATCAAATAGTTGTTTGAAACCTGGTGAAGCATCAACGTTTAAACCCTTCCAGCCCCGTTGATAAAGCAGTTTCGTAACCGAATATCGATCTGGGTGATTAGCCCCTAAATCGACGTAGAACCCGGTTGCAGGGAAAAGTTCGGCAAATAATAGATCCTCGCCATCTTGAGCCCAGCACAGTTGGGGCAAAGTCTGGGTTGCACGTACTGTTTCAATAACCTGGCCGCTGTACAGCCAGCCCAGTAACTGCCGACCACCATGAGAAAATGGCATCAGAATCCATGCTGAAAGGGCCTGAGATATTTGCTTCACCCGACTCACCACTGCAGTCAACATTCTCCCCTTAGTTATGTTTGGATAGTCTTAAAGGCTGAATCTAGTCAATGTTATTGAAACACGATCGAATGGAGTGTTCACGTGGCAGCAAGCATATTAGCTGCATTCTCGGCCTTGACGGTTTTTCTCTTCGTCCTGTATCTCCTCAGTAGAGGCGTACTCAAGGAGAAATATGCGGTCCTATGGCTAGTTGTTTCTGGAGTCGCATTTTTTTTCTCAATCTTTCCAGGGGCACTGAAATGGATCAGCAATGCAATTGGGGTCAGCATTCCCTCGAATCTCGTGTTTTTCGTGACCTTGGTTGTTCTGGTGCTAGTCAATGTTCAGCTGAGTTTTGAACTTAGCCGACACGAAGCCCGAATTCGCAGACTGGCTGAGGAAACTGCTTTACTCAATGAACGACTTCGTCGTTTAGAAGAGCCTGATGAAACAATTTGATGTTCCAGTTCTAGTTCTCGGATTTAATCGCCCTGATCGGGTGCGTGTACTGATTGAGCGCCTGCGCGCTGTTGAGCCCGTGCGCGTCTTTTTCGCCGTCGATGGACCACGTGGCCATGTAGAAACAGATGGGAAATTGGTCGCAGAGACCCAAAGTCTTGCCGATCAATTCAATTGGGGTTGTGAAGTCTTGACTCACTTCCAGGAAAGTAACCTAGGGTGTGCTGAAGGCGTAACAGCTGGAATAAATTGGTTCTTCACCCAAGTGAGTGAAGGGATCATTCTCGAAGATGATGTTATTCCCAGTGAATCTTTCTTCCAATACAGTGCCGAACTGCTTGAGAAATTTCAATTAGATCAACGAGTGTGGTGCATCAGTGGATCAAATCGCTTGCCGGCATCAGAGCTTTCATCAGAATTCTCCTACCGTTTCTCCGTAGTTCCTCAAGTCTGGGGGTGGGCTACCTGGCGCGATCGTTGGGATCGGTATTCCCTAGACATTCAGCGGTGGCGGACAAAAGGTCTTTCTAATCGTCAATTGCTTAAGGCGGTTGGTTACTCACCCACAGCTTTTCTTTATTGGTCGGCAAATTTTGAGTTGATGACCAAAATGGCTGTTGATACCTGGGATATTCAATTAGTTAATGCCGCGATGCGGAACCAGGCACTCGCAGTTATACCGAACGTGAACCTAGTCGAGAATATTGGTTGGGGCACTGACGCAACTCACACCAAGGAAGTTCCTCGATCTATTCAGCAGATGGAAACAATGCAGTTTCCATTAAAGCATCCTTTGGTTAAGGTCGACTCGAAAGCCGATCGTTACCTGAACAAATCGGTCTATCAAGCAACAACGCTAGGCTTGGTCCAGCAATTTCTTCGTTTTCGGAAAAAGAAGTAGGGAGCCACAGATGTCTAAGCGAGTTCTAGTGACAGGTGGCGCAGGTTTTATCGGTTCCCATTTATGTGAACGCCTTTTGAGCATGGGCGATCAAGTTTTGTGCGTGGATAACTTCTATTCCTCAACGCGTGAAAATGTTGCCCACCTGCTACCGCACCCCAATTTTGAGTTATTGCGCCACGATATAACCTTCCCTTTATTTGTTGAAGTCGATCAGATTTACCATTTAGCGTGTCCCGCCTCACCAATTCACTACCAACGGGACCCCGTGCAGACGACAAAAACTGCTGTTCACGGTTCCATTAACATGCTTGGTTTGGCTAAGCGGACGCAGGCACGGGTGCTTCTCACTTCGACGTCAGAGGTGTATGGCGATCCGAAGGTGCACCCACAAACGGAGGATTACTGGGGAAATGTGAATCCGATTGGTCCCCGTGCCTGTTACGACGAAGGGAAACGCGCAGCCGAGACTTTATTTTTTGATTACTGGAGGCAGCACAATCTGGAAATCAAAGTAGTTCGCCTCTTTAATACATATGGACCGCGCATGCACCCTCAGGACGGTCGTGTTGTTTCCAATTTCGTAATGTCAGCGCTGACAGGCAGTCCAATTACTCTCTACGGAGATGGAAGTCAAACGCGTTCATTCTGTTACGTGGACGATCTGATCGACGGTCTTGTCGCCATGATGGAGAGTGACGTATCGATCACTGGACCTATTAATTTAGGCAACCCAGGTGAGTTTACGGTCAAAGAGCTGGCCGAGATGATTGTGAAAAAGATTCCAACGACAAGTCCCATGGAAATCAGACCGCTACCACAAGACGATCCTGTTCGCAGGCAACCAGATATTACCCGCGCTAAGCAACAACTGGGTTGGGAGCCGACGATTTCCTTAGATCAAGGCCTCGATAAAACCATTGCATATTTCCGCACGATAGCAAAGGGAATATAAATCTTTAGGTCAGTGCGCGGAGCCCTCGCACAACTAAAATTGTATTTATACTTCCCCAGAAATCTGTTGTTGCAAGTGTGTGGGCTCTCTTCTTGGCCGAACTTTGATCCTGGGCCAGTTGGTTTGGATCGCTAAGTGCCGACTCAACAACTTTCTCAATCGAGCTAATCGATTCGAAGAAGCGGTATTCATGAGGTTCGAAAAACAGCCGGGTTCGTTCGCGATCATCAGTGAGACAGATGGTGCCAACGAGAGAGGCTTCTTGGACCCTAATTTTGTATTGTTCGTGTGGACCACCGCTAGCTAGTGAGAAGTTTATGGTGAGTTCACTTTGCGCGAGTCCTGCCATGTAGTCCAGGTACGTCGGTTGATTTGCCCTGCTCTCGAGGTAATCCACTGTGGTATCAGGTCGGTGCGGGTTAACAACAACATCAAATCCTTCTGATTTCAAGGCGTTTAACAACTCAACTCTATAGTCGTAAAGGGCACCGATAAATGAAACCTGATGGAGTTTTTCGAGGCCGCTGACGTACTCATCGATTCGATTGACACTCGCTTGACTCATGGGCATCGTTACTGGACCCACCTCAGGCCTGCCAGGAATCACATAACCCGTGATGGGTTCGCAAATGTCAACGTAGAGCACGCGCGGATAAATCTTGCCGATCCTCTTCGTCTTTAGTCGCAGCCATTCAAATGCCGAGTCGTACATTAATCCGATAAATACACCGTCCCAGTCTTCTTTAAAGACGGTTGCTAAAACATCCCAAGACCAGTTCATGCCTTGATTGGGGTCAACTTCTATTTGGCCGATGAGATGCGTCGCTTTTTTTTCGGCCATCAGCTGAAGTAACCGTGAATGCCAACCGACCTCCGGCTCGTCCTTGCCGGCGCCAAAAAGTGAAACATTTTCTGCACCAAGAAGTTCCACGGCTGAAAGGTAGGTCTCAAAGCCAAGGTTTCCCCCAGCAATGTGCCAATTTGGGGCATCTGGTCCGTGTTGAGCTGCCACAACTAGGTGGATGGGCCTATTAGTCCCCTTGCAGCGTCGAAGTTGGGAAGCCGGTGTGAACAGGGCTCTCGATTGTTGCGCGCAGTGACGTTTGCGTTTTAACTGCCAAATAGTGGCGTCAAATTGCGGGAATACTTTGCCAATCCGGAGCCCGATCTTTCCCAAGAAGGATCTTTCGAGGTTGACCTGCACAAGTGTGATCCTATTACCTAAAGGTAAAACGTTGACTGGCCATGGTGTGAGATGCGTACGCTTTCAATCCGAATAGTAATTCCTCAAAATGATCGACTAGGTTCGGTGGGAAAACCATCTTTCTGGCCTTGCGAAATTCTTTTTGTGCTGTCCGCCAAGAGATAGTGGATGCACCTCCCTGTATGAAGTTTGCAACTACAAAGCCAAGTTCACGTGGCGCTTGGATCTGAGAGAGTTGACAGATCATGAGGTAATCGGCGGCGATAGAAAATGTAGTATCAAGCCCACCCAGTGTCTCGTACGCCTTCTTGCTGACAAAGAGACCTTGATGACCTGGGAACCTGCCGCGAGCGAATCTGTGGTGATGCTCTGTGCTGTAATTCCAGGCTGGTTCTGTCAGTTTCTGACCTTTTTGGTTCCAAAAATTGATGTTCCCAAAAGCCCACAGAGGGGTGGTTGCG
>CANMNM010000070.1 GCA_947499275.1 Actinomycetota bacterium
GCTGTGCTCAGTGCAGTGCTTGCACTGTATGTGGGAATGGGGTCCAGACGATGGATCAGCCGATCGACCTAACTAAAACGGGTAACTCACTCCGGTGATTTCTTCGGACCAATCCCACAGCCTTCGGGCTGAAAGGGCGTCTTTGGCGGCATCGGTTCGATCTACCAAGGTCGGATAGCCGCGAGTTTGCCATTTATCAGCCGGACCGACAAAGCTGTCATTGGGCAAGCCAGGTGCGGTCGCCGCAAACAGAATAGGTAGTGCACCCATCTCGGCGCTTTGTGCGATCACCGAGTTCATCAATGTTGTAACGCGAAATTCAACTGAGTTCCCGCGCATTTTGGAGGCTTCACCTTGTAGGTTCGTTGCCGAAAAACCTGGGTGCGCAGCCATCACTCCGACGGAATAGTCACCGAGCTCAAGGCGCCGGGCGAACTCCGAGGTGAAAAGTAGATTCGCCAATTTTGATTGTCCGTAGGCACCCCAGGCCCGGTACTTTTTGGTTCCCATGGGGTCTTGGAAATTAAATCCCTTCACCATTCGGTGGGCGAGTGAAGAAACATTGACCACTCGGGAGTTGGGGACAGCAACTAAAGCGGGGAAAAGTAATCCGGTTAATGCGAAGTGGCCCAGGTGGTTTGTCGCAAGTTGCATCTCAAATCCTTGGGCACTTTTGCGTTGGGGAGTTGCCATAATGCCGGCATTGTTGATCAGAAGATCAAGTCCCTGCGGGTGATCGCTCGACCAACTCTGCGCAAATGCCCGCACTGAATCTAGGTCAGAAACGTCCAATTGACCGACGTGGACCTGAATACTTTCTGCGCTCGCGAGCATTGCTGCTGCGGCTCGATCACCTTTAGTTGTATCTCGGACAGCCAAAGTGACGCTGGCGCCGTGGCGAGCGAGTTGGAGGGCGCTTTCATATCCTAGGCCTGAGTTTGATCCAGTAACGATCACTGATCGGCCGGTGAGATTGGGCACATTTGCTGCTGTCCAGGGGGGCATACCCTAATGAAACCCTGAGTTGGGCCAGAACGCAAACCAGTGAGGCGCCCTCACGGGGGACCCGAGGCTGCCACTGTGTACGCTTGCGGGGCTTCACGCCCCTTTAGCTCAGATGGTAGAGCGTCTCCATGGTAAGGAGAAGGTCTACGGTTCGATTCCGTAAAGGGGCCCGGATGAAAGGTCAAGAAACAGGGGTCTTTCTTCGTTCGGCGGGGTAGCTCAGGTGGTAGAGCAAGCGGCTCATAATCGCTGTGTCGCCGGTTCAAGTCCGGCCCTCGCTACAAGATTTTTGGCATCAGGCACAATAGGAACGCATACGAAGTTGAAAAGCGAAGTATCAAACCAGCACATGAGAGTGTGCTTCATGGAAGTGAGAGAGCAGTGGGCAAGGCCAGCGACGTTCGTCCCAAGATCACCTTGGCATGCGAAGAATGCAAAGACCGCAATTACATTACAAAAAAGAACCGTCGTAATGATCCTGACCGCCTTGAGGTCAAGAAGTTTTGCGTGAAGTGCAAGAAGCACACCCTCCACAAGGAAACCCGCTAACTTTTTCACGTGGCTATCAACCAAGAGTTCATTGGCCGCACTTACCCGCCTACAGAGGTCTACTCGGTGGGGCGGGAAAAGATTCGTGAATTTGCGAGAGCATTGGGTGAAAGCGCGCCCTGCTACTTTGATGTTGAATCTGCGCGAGCACTGGGCTACCCAGATTTAGTTGCACCTCCCACTTTTGCAACCGTATTTACTCTGCAGGCGGGTGGCCAGGTCATCCATGATCCTGAACTGGGGTTGGACTACACACGAGTTGTGCACGGTGAACAAAGATTCGTGCAACATCGTCCCATATTTGCTGGAGACGAGATCACAAGCACGGTGAGCGTTGAGTCAATTCGATCCGCAGCAGGAAACGACATGATTACGGTGAAGACACAGGTGCATGCAATCGATGGTGAGCTCGTGTCCACCGTTTACACGTTGCTCGTCTCGCGCGGAGTTGGTGACGCGTCATGACTGTGAATTCAATCTCCCAAGTTCATGTTGGCTTTGAGTTACCGCCACAGGAATTCGTTTTTACGCGAGCCGACTTAATCAGGTATGCGGGAGCATCTGGGGATTTCAACATTATTCATTGGAATGAGCGGGTGGCACGAGAAGTTGGTATGCCGACCGTGATTGTGCACGGCATGCTCACCATGGGAACCGTGATCCGAATTGTTACCGACTGGCTGGGTGACCCCGGGAAAGTAATTGAATACTCAGCCCGATTCACTCGCCCAATTCCGGTTCCGGACACGGATGAAGGAGCGAGCATCAAAGTCACTGCGAAAGTTACCGAGCTACTCAAAAACAATCAAGCAGTAATTTCCATCTCCGCGATCCACAACGAGTTGACGGTGCTCGCCAAGACAACCGCTATCGTCCAACTTGCCCCATGACAGTGGTCCCTGATCACATCAACGCGCTAGCCGAAGAACGTCAAGGGGCTCGCGAGAATAAAGACTTTGCACGATCAGATCAACTTCGGGAACAAATCTCGCAATCGGGTTGGTTGATAAAAGACACCTCCGAAGGTTACGTGCTCACCGAAGCCCCACCATTTGTTATCACGGATCATTTGGGCGCATTCGTGGATCAGTTTGCGAATTCGGTGACGGGTACAACCGTCCTACTCGTAATTGTTGACGGTTGGCCAGAAGACGTTCACACTTCATTGTCGGCACTGCTCGAGCACACCCCAAGCCATGCTTGCGTGATAGCTATGGACTGCGGCAACGTTGATGGCGCAGGTGTCGTTGTTCATGAACTAGCAAAGGTTCACGGCAACCTTAATGAATTTCACTTCACCCAAACCCTTCCTGAACTTGGGTGGGCAAATGTGGTGAATGCAGCCGTTGCGGTTTCCACCGGCGAATTTTTTGCCGTAATGGACTTGTCAACCATCTGGGAAGGCGATGCTCTAACACCATTGTTGGAAGTTTTCGCAGATCCACAGGTTGCAATGACGGGTTGGCGAGCGGTTAATGTGGATGTTGACCAAGAGTGGCGCGAGTTCACTCCGGCAACAGCGGGAAGTGTCGACGCGATTTTGGGTTACCTCCTCGTGGTGCGCACGAGCGTCGCTCGGGAAATTGGACCTGACCCGAAAGCTAAGTTTTATCGAAATGCTGACATGGAGTGGTCCTTGGCAATCAGATCCGCTGGCTACGACGTGGTAATTCCCCAAGGAGAATTACCACTGCGCCAGGAGCGGCACCACGGCTATCACGACAGCGAACCGGACTATCGCGAAAAGCAAAGTAAAAAAACTTACGACCGACTTTTACAGAAATTTCGTAAGTCGCCGGAGATTTTGCATAAGGGCAAAGATCATGACAATTGAACGACTCGAGGGAAACCTACGTGAACACACATCGCTGCACGTTGGCGGTGGAGCGAAACAGCTCGTGCGGGTTTCCACCAATCAAGAACTGATAGATCTCGTTCACGATCTCGATCGACGCAATGAACCACTATTGATTTTGGGTGGGGGAAGTAATGTCGTTTGCGCGGATTCTGAATTTCCCGGGACTGTAATCATCGTTTCAACTCAAGGTATTGATTGGATTAGTGATCAGGTAGTTGTTGCTGCCGGTGAAGACTGGGACGCATTTGTTGCTTCTGCACTCGCGCAAGGATACGGAGAACTCGCGCCATTGTCGGGAATCCCTGGATCAATGGGGGCGACACCGGTTCAGAATATTGGTGCATACGGCGTCGAACTTGCAGAGTTCATTGATCACGTCGAAGTGTGGGACCGCGAATCGGGTATCAAGCGGACCATGTCTACAACCGAATGTGAATTTGAGTATCGCGACAGTACGTTCAAAAAAAATCCGAACCGGTACGTGGTATTGGCCATACGGTTAAAACTCAATAAAACACTTGAGGTGCCGATCAAGTATCTGCAACTTGCAAATGTAATGAATCAAGTTGTAGGAACAACAGCGAATGCGGTGTTGGTGCGGGATCAGGTGTTACAACTGCGCGCGACAAAAAGCATGGTGCTTAATTCTGTAGATACTGAATCAAATAGCACTGGCTCTTTTTTTATCAATCCAATTGTTGAACACTCGGATATTCCACAAAACTGCCCAAGTTACCCATTGCCGGCGAGAGATCCCCGAGTGGAAACACATGTGAAAGTTAGTGCGGCATGGTTAATTGAGAATGCGGGAATCACCAAGGGGTTCCATTTGGGTAATGGAGACTCCGATATTCGCGTTTCACGTAACCACTCGCTCGCAATTACAAATACCGGGCAGGGGACGGCAGCTGAAGTCATCAAATTAGCGAGCCATATTCGGCAACAAGTATTTGACGCTTACGGAATTGAACTCATTGTTGAACCGGTCCTCATTAACTGCGAACTCGATCAGCTCATTGCGAATTAGTGCGTTAGTTAATTAGTCAACTAGCCGGTAGCGCTCGAAAGCAGCGCGTGCATGCGGGCAAGGCCCTCCGTGATGTTTTCATCCGAGGTGGCATAGGAAAGTCGGAAAAATCCTGGCGTTCCAAATGCCTCACCGGGGACTACCGCTACTTCGGCTTTATCCAAAATAATTGCAGCAAGATCAGCTGAGGATCGCGCGATAGTTCCCCCAATTGATTTATTCATCAAGCCAGCAACGGAAGGATATGCGTAAAATGCACCTTCGGGTAATGGAGAACTCACGCCGGGAATCGCATTAAGCAGGTCAACCATGAGCGTGCGTCGCCGATCGAAGGCAATCCGCATCTGATCAACCGCGTCAAGATTGCCGCTCACGGCCGCAAGAGCTGCAACTTGTGACACGTTTGCCACATTCGAGGTTGAATGGGATTGCAGGTTTGTTGACGCTTTTATGACATCTGCGGGAGCGATCATCCAGCCGACTCGCCATCCGGTCATGGCATACGTCTTTGCGACTCCATTGATGACAACACAACGTTCGGCCAGTTCAGGCACCAGTGTCGGCATCGAGGAGAAGACGGCGTCCCCGTAGACAAGGTGTTCATAGATTTCATCGGTAATGACCCAAATGCCTTTTGCCAGTGCCCATTCGCCGATTGCTTTGACCATTTCTGGTGAGTAGACCGCACCTGTGGGATTGGATGGCGAGACAAAGACCAGCGCCTTTGTCGCGGGGGTGAGGGCAGCATCAAGTTGCTCAACGGTTGCGCGGTAACCGCTCGTTTCATCGGTCATCACGATCACCGGCTTGCCCCCAGCCAACATGATCGATTCTGGGTAGGTCGTCCAGTAGGGGGCCGGTAAAATTACTTCATCACCGGGATCAAGAAGGGTGGCAAAAGCGTTATAGAGGGCTTGTTTGCCTCCATTGGTGATCAAAATCTGATTCGCCGAGACCTCAAAATTCGAATCACGCGCGGTTTTCGCGGCGATCGCCTCTTTGAGCGCTGGCAAGCCCCCGGCGGGGGTATAACGGTGCCACTTGGGCTCTCGACAAGCAGCAACGGCTGCTTCCACGATGTAGTCGGGGGTGGGAAAGTCTGGTTCACCCGCACCAAAACCGATTACCGGACGCCCCGCTGCGATGAGAGCCTTAGCTTGGGCATCCACCGCAAGCGTTGCAGATTCGGTGATTGCCCCGATTCGAGCGGAAATTCGATTACGTGATGCCGGGTTCGTGGGAGCCTTTGAGGTAGCCATGGCTCAATAATGTCAGGGGAACTCAATTCAGCGCGCCCCACCCATGCGTGACCCACCCATGCGTGACCCACCCATGTGTGAGGGGTGGGGCAGAGCGTAGACTCTCGTCCCGCGGTAGGTCCTTGCGCAAGCATGCCTACTAAAGGGTTGTAGCTCAACTGGTAGAGCACCGGTCTCCAAAACCGGGGGTTGGGGGTTCAAGTCCCTCCAGCCCTGCAAACCGGTGCAAGCCGGCGCAAATGCAAGAAAGAAATACGTATGACCGCAAGACGAACAAGACTAAGTCCGACAAGATTTCGAGTGGAGTAAACATGGTGGACACCGACGCTAAGCCCGCGGGCGAGAGCGGTGGCTCTGACGCGAAAAAGAAGAACATCTTTTCGCGGCTGGCTCTGTTTATCCGCCAAATTGTCGTCGAACTTCGCAAGGTTATTTGGCCAACACGTAATGAGTTGGTCAACTACACGATCGTCGTAGTTTTCTTCATATTCCTGATGTCAGGAATAGTCGCCCTATACGACTTTGTTTTCACCAGGGGAGTGCTGTTCGTTTTTGGGTAAAGCCCCAAAACAATAGGACTTCACTCACTGCCATAAGTATCTAAAGGAGTAGGAAACTCGTGTCGAATGAGAATGTGTCGAATGAGAACGAATTGATCCCCGTGGATCCATTCGCCCCTGACGCACCCGAAAGTGATGAAAACGCCGAGGCGTTCGCGCAAGAAGTGGTCGCTGGACTATTCGCTGACGAAATCGCACAGGACGAGCAAGAATCTGAGGCTGAGGCCGCCGTTGTCGCTGAAGCGGAAGAAATTGTTGCCGAAGCTGAAGAAGGCGAAATTGATCCACTTGAAGAATTTACAATTTCCATGCGTATTGCTCCTGGCGACTGGTATGTGATTCACAGCTACGCAGGCTATGAAAACAAGGTCAAGGGCAACTTGGAAGCGCGCAGCCAAACCCTCAACATGGAGGATTACATTTTTCAGGTTGAAGTTCCCATGGAGGAAGTAACCGAAATCAAAGGTGGAATGCGTAAGCAGATCCGCCGCAATAAGTTTCCCGGGTACGTCCTGGTGCGTATGGACCTCACCGACGAGTCGTGGGGTGTTGTTCGACACACGCCGGGAGTCACCGGATTTGTTGGTCACGGCCACTCACCGTCGCCGCTGGCACTTGACGAAGTAATTGCAATTCTCGCTCCGGTTCCCGAGAAGCAGATTGCGGCTGCGTCAGCCGGAGGCAAGGGCGGTGGCGGATTGGCGTCAGCTACGCCGATCAGCGTTGACTTCAATGTTGGTGACTCGGTGACCGTTGTTGACGGCCCATTTGCAACGCTGAATGCAATTATTTCGGAGATTAACATCGAAGGCCAAAAGATCACAGGCTTGGTCGAGATCTTCGGACGCGA
>CANMNM010000071.1 GCA_947499275.1 Actinomycetota bacterium
CATTGACGAGGACCATGCAACCGGCACAGTGATCGCTTATGCGGAGTTGGGCAGCTCGGACCTGACCCTGTCCACATCAATTCGTTATCAAGATGTCTACCGGCGTGATGAAGGCAGATGGAGATTCGCCAAGCGCCACGTTTTGAGTTTGTATTCGATGCCGCTCTCGGATCTGGCTGCGGGTGGTCTCGGTGATCAAGATCGCAAGCGTTGGCCAGGGCGTCCTACCGGAGTTGCTGAGTTACCGGACTACGAGCGGGCTTTCCCGGGGTTCCCCGGATGATCGACAAAACAATTGATCGAAGTGTGAAGCTTGGCGGCGTCTACAACGTCCGCGATCTAGGTGGCATGGTGACGCGAGATGGTCGCGTAGTACGCCCCGGCATGCTTTTTCGCGCATCCAGTTTGCATCGACTCACCGATGAACAGGCGTGGAATGAATTCGGCGCCACGACGGTTTTTGATCTGCGCTATCGCAGTGAGCTTGACGCTTTCCCTCTTCCGACATTTATTGATAGCCCTATTCATGCGCCGATTCTTCCGCAACAGTGGAAAGAGGTTAAGGGAGAAACCAGCCCTGATCCCGAGGAGCACCTCGCCGATATTTATAAGATCATGCTCGAACTCGGTGCGACCACGATGCGGGACATTGTCGAGCATTTGGCACAGGGCGAGGCTTTCCCGGCAATCTTTTTCTGCATGGCTGGTAAAGATCGCACCGGCTTTGTTGCTGCCGTCTTGCTATCGCTGCTGGGCGTAAGTGACGACGACATCGCCGATGATTTTGCGTTGAGTGGTGACGAAGTTGTTGCCCTTGTTCGCTGGTTAAGAACCCGGGAAGATTTTGAGAACCATCCCATGATGAACCAGACAGATGATCTCCTGCGCTCACCTCGAGGAGCCATGGAACTCTTCTTGTCGCGCACTTTTGTTGAGCATGGTGGACTACACGAGTGGGTTCTCACCCTTGATGTTCCTGCTGAGAGTATTGAGTCTTTGCGAGCCCAACTCCTCGAATAACCTATGCTGGAAAATTCACAAACCTAGACCCCGAAACGCAAGCCAATGGAGGAACCGTGATCGAGCGCAACACGTTGTACATTGATGGCGAGTGGGTGACACCCTCTGGAGGCGAGCCCATTACGGTGATTGAAGCTGCCACCGGTGAAGTTATCGGAACGGTCCCTTCGGGTAACGCGGTTGACGCGGAGCGTGCAATTCAAGCTGCTCGCCGAGCATTTGATGGCTGGTCGCAGGTCCCGATCGCTGAGCGCGCCGACGTTGTTTCAGCAATAGCCGCGGGACTGCGAGAGCGCGAAGATGAACTGGCTCGAATTATGTCTCAGGAAGTGGGAACCCCACTAGCCATTTCGGTCCGGGTGCAAGTGGGTCTTGCAGCATCGGTGTTTGAAACGATTGCCCAGGCTGCTCGAGAATTGCCCGCCGAAGAACGCATTGGCAACTCGATTGTTATCCGGGTTCCTGTAGGCGTTGTCGGTGCTATTACTCCTTGGAACTATCCGCTCTACCAACTCGCCGCCAAGGTCGGCCCAGCACTTGCAGCCGGTTGCACCGTGGTCGTGAAACCAAGCTCGGTAGCGCCACTGTCCAACTTCATCCTCGCTGAAATCATTGATGGTCTCGGTTTGCCCAAGGGTGTCTTTAACCTTGTTTCCGGCCCTGGCGCACTCATCGGTGAAATTCTTTCCTCCCACCCCGAGGTCGACATGGTGAGCATCACTGGTTCTACCGGTGCAGGCGTTCGCGTTTCCGAGGCTGCAGCTCCCACCGTTAAAAAAGTTGCGCTGGAACTTGGTGGCAAATCTGCGTTCCTTTTGGTTGAGGGCGCTGATCTTGACGTCGCTATCGCGAATGCGGTTCGCGGTTGCTTCGTTAATAACGGGCAGACCTGTTCGGCCACCACTCGACTGATTGTTCCCAATGAAATAATCGAAGAAGTTGAGGAGCGCGTTGCGGCACTCGTCAATGCATTTACTGTTGGTAATCCGCTCGACGCTGCGGTTGACTTGGGCCCGGTTGCGTCGGCGGCCCAGCACAAGGTCGTTGCAGATTACATTGAGATCGGCATGACGGAGGGCACGTTGATTGCCGGAGGCCCTGGCTTCCCCGATGGTCTTGATAAGGGTTACTTCATTAAGCCAACGGTTTTCAGTCGCCTCAGCCCGAAGGCACGCATTGCCCAAGAAGAGATCTTTGGACCGGTTCTAGCGATTATCGGCTACGACGGTCTTGAACAAGGAATCGAATTCGCCAATGACAGTGAATTCGGGCTTTCCGGCGCCGTGTTCGCTGCTGATATTCCTACCGCGGTCAGTGTCGCCAAACGTTTGCGTACAGGTCAAGTCTCGGTCAATGGTGGTCGCTTCAACGCCAATGCGCCTTTCGGTGGATTCAAAACTTCCGGCATCGGTCGCGAACTGGGTCACCATGGATTAATGGAATATTTCGAGATGCTCAGTCTGCAATTCCCATCATCTGATGACTTCCCAACATCTGGTGACTTTGGTTCAACTGTCTGATGCGCGTAGTCTTTGATGAGTGAATCGTGCGAGGTCCTTCTTGTTCGCCATGCGCTGCCGGAGCCAGACGGCACGAAGGACCCGGGACTTGGTGAAGTGGGTCGTGATCAGGCGGAGCTTGTTGGCGCTTACCTCGCGGACAAAGACATCACCGCAATCTATTCAAGCCAGCTCAAGCGTGCTATTGAAACGGCCGGACCACTTGCGCGGATACTCGGTCACAATGTTGTCATTGATGAGCGGCTTCAAGAATGGAAATCCGGCGCAACCCACTACGCGGGGATAGAGAATCTTCCCGACCCCGAACGCGTGCGTTCATTTCGTGAAGGGCGCTTCGAGGAAGGTTTTATGCCGGAGCACAACCATGAAGAACTTCAGGCGAACATGTTGGAAGTTGTTCGCGATATAGGTCTGGCGCATCAAGGTGAGCGCATCGTGGCCGTTAGTCATGGAGGCGCCTCAAATAGTTTTCTGGCAGGGGTGCTTGGAAGCCCTCGCCGCTTCTTTTTCAATCCGGGGTATACCTCCATTTCACGGGTTCAGGTGTGGCCCGATGGCCGTTTTGTGCTGGTGAGCATCAATGAAACATCGCACTTGGATCAGCCCTAGTATTTGTCTAGACAAGTTGATACACTCTCCTCAGTCGCTGCGAAGGAGCCCCCATGACCCAGATTATTGAGACCGAAGCTGTAGAGACCCCGGCAGCCACTCCCGCTTATCTCCCCAGCAAGATCCTCGATGGGGCAGCGCGCGAGGATGCATTGGCCATGATGGCTCGACTGATTTCCCACACCAAGAACAAGACAACCGATCAAGCCGAAGCCACTTTCCAAGAGCCCGTTGAGAATTACCTAGATGAAGAACTGTTCGCAAGTGAGATCGAGCTGATTTTCAAGCGGATCCCGCTTCCGCTGGCACTCTCATGTGAATTGCCAGAAAAGAATAATCACAAAGCTATCGAGGTCGTGGGTGTTCCTGTTGTTATTACCCGGGATTCACAGGGTCAAGTCCATGCAATGCTCAACGTATGTCGCCATCGCGGCGCATTGATTTGTTCGGCTGGTCTTGGAAGCTCGCGAGCGCTTACCTGTCCTTATCACAACTGGAGTTATGGCATGGACGGTGAACTGAAAGGGCTTTACGGCGAAAGTACTTTCGGTGACTTTGACAAGTCTGAGCGCAACATGATTAAACTTCCCTGTGTTGAAAAACACGGTGTGATTTTTGTGTGCCTGACCCCCGAACTCGAAATTGATATCGACTCTTGGCTCGGCGACTTCGCTCCCATTTTGGAGAGCCTCAAACTTGCCGACTGTCATCTGTTTTCCACCCGCATGATGCCCGGTCCCAACTGGAAAGTTGCGATCGAAGGCTATTTAGAGGGTTATCATTTCGCTGCTCTTCACAAAGATACGGTCTTCAAAACAAATCTCAGTAATACAGCTACTTTTGATGGCCACGGTGCACACGAGCGCGTTGCCTTTGCTTTGCGCGAAATTGAGAATCACCTTGATGACCCCGTAGATACGTGGGATCCCACAGCAAATGTGGGAACTATCAACTGGCTGTTCCCAGGCTTCTCAATAGCTGGCGGTTGGCGTCAACGGATGGCTGTTGCTTTTCCATTGCCAACAACCAAGGTGACCGAGTCAATGACCGAGCAGCGTATTTTGGTCCGGACACCCATCACAAATGATGAACGCGAGCAGCATGAACTTGCAGTCATGCGCGACTGGTTCTACGACGTCACCTATGACGAGGACTACATCACCGGCTTTGGGGTTCAAAAGGGAGTCGCCGTAACCGGCGGTAAAACCCAGATCTTTGGCCGTAATGAGCCAGGCGTGCAATACGTTCACCGAACCATCAACCGACTCATGCATGAAGGTGCCGAGGCGGTTCACGGTGGCGACCTGAGTAAGGCTGTTCTTCCCCGCGTTATCACCAATTAGTCAGATATCGGTTACATCTCGACTTCCCCAGTTGCGTTGACAGAGACTTGTAAGTGGTGTGAGATAGGCCCCGATATCTGGGGAACAAAACAGTGACAGCCGACCGGCTGTCCGCGAGAAGCAGGAGAATTTCATGGGTGGCAGTCTCGAAGGCCGCGTAGCGGTAATCACCGCCGGAAGCACCGGCATTGGATTTGGAATCGCAGAAGCGTTTATCGCTGAAGGTGCATCCGTTGTTTTAGGTAACCGCTCCGAAGAAAAGGGCGCCTACGCGTTGGAGCGCTTGAAAGCTGGCGATCGCGCGCTTTTCAAAAAATGCGATGCACTCGTGCGCACCGAAGTCGACGCACTCGTGGACTATGCGGTCGAGAAGTTCGGAAAGCTTGACATCATGGTCAACTGCGCCGGTGGCTCCGATGGTTGGGCGCTCATTGGGGATCTCAGCGACGAAGCATGGCTCAAGGGTCTTGAGTGGAATGCCAGCACTGCATTTTGGGGCACTCGTCGCGCACTGAAGTACATGTTGCCTGCCGGTTACGGCCGGATCATCAACATCGCTTCAATCGAAGGCAAGGTCGCTTCAAAGGTTGCCGTCAGCCACTACATCGCCGGCAAGCACGCCATGATCGGCCTCTCAAAGGCAACTGCTGTGGAGTACGGCACAAGTGGTGTCACCTGCAATGCAATTTGTCCAGGTCCCATTGAGACGGAACTGATGAAAGATGCAGGTGCACAGGTTGCCGAAGCATCGGGCATAACTTACGAAGCATTCCTTGAGGACTTCGCTAATGATTGCCTGACCAAGGAATTGCAAACAGTTGAGCAGGTTGCCGGCATGGCGGTTCTGCTTGCTGGTCCATTGGGTAACGGCATGACCGGCGCTACCTACAACGTTGACGGTGGTTCGGCTGCGTTCTAATAATTGTTAACGACATCGCCTGCACTCCTTTGTGAGTACAGGCGATGTTGTGTTTCGTAGCACAGATTTGGCCAACACCAGCACGGTGGTAATTGTTGCGTGGTTCGCGGGCTCCGATACCCTGAAGGCATGTCTTATGTTTACGAGGAGTACCGAGATCTGGTTGTCATCGAGCGGGTTGAAGAAGCCGATGGCGTTGTTTCGATCCGGGTAGGCGCTCCTAGCGGTGAGAAGCTTCCCAGTTGGGAACCCGGTGCCCATATCGATGTACAACTCGGCAACGGGATTGAACGTCAGTACTCATTGTGTAGTCATTTTGGCGCCGACACGTGGCGGATTGCTGTATTGCGTGAGCCTGATGGTCGCGGTGGATCTTCATTTGTCCATGACAACATCAATGTTGGAGACCACGTTCGCACACGTGGACCCCGCAACCATTTCCCATTGGTTGATGCGCCTTCCTATCTTTTCATTGCAGGTGGTGTTGGAGTAACACCAATGGTCCCAATGCTCGGCCAAGTTATCTTCGACAAAGACGCGCCGTGGACGTTCCATTACGGTGGCCGAACCCGAAATTCAATGGCTTTTCGTGATCGCCTTGAAGCACTCGGTGTTGTTATCTGGCCGCAAGATGAGAAAGGGCTGCTGCCACTTGATGACATTTTGAGTAAAGCGGCACTGGACACCGCGGTGTACTGCTGTGGTCCCGAACCACTCATTTCGGCTGTTGAACAAGCCTGTGAACGACTTGGCCGGCCGATTCCGCACGTTGAACGCTTTGCCGCGAAGCCGATTGACACCACCGGAGATTCGGGTGACCATGAATTCACCGTCGTGTTGAACAGCTCTGGTGCAGAGTTTGTTGTGCCTCGCGACCGAAGCATCATTGAGGTACTTCTCGATAATGGGGTCCCCGTGATGACCTCGTGCACCGAGGGAGTCTGCGGAACCTGTGAAACCAAGGTGATCTCGGGAGATATTGCCCACCGGGACTCGATCCTCTCGGAGGAGGATCGTGAGGAAGGCGTCTACATGATGCCCTGTGTCTCACGCTGCAAGGGTGACCGACTGGTCCTCGATATTTAGCTCGAATTCCTAGAAGTTGATTCCCTTAAACACTTGTGGAAGTTGTCTAGACAAGTGTAGGGTTAGGGCTTCGCTCGCTGTGAAAGGAACGGCTCATGACCATATTCACCCCACCCACCCGCGGTGATGCCCCAATTCGATTTGCACCGGAGATCCCTAATACTCCAGGAAAGTCCGAGACCATTCCCGCCGATTGGTACACCGATCCGTATCGCTTCGAACTCGAGCGCAAATACGTTCTGAACAACAGCTGGCAAATTCTCTGCAGGTCCGAAGAACTCGTGAACACCGGCGACCATGTCGTCTGGGAGGGACAGGGTGAGACGGTTGTTATCACCCGTAAAAATGACGGCTCGGTAACTGGGTTTCATAATGTGTGTCAGCATCGAGGTGCTCGCATTGTGCGCGAATCGGGCGAGTGTGCACGTCGA
>CANMNM010000072.1 GCA_947499275.1 Actinomycetota bacterium
AGACGAACTTTTTTCCCTCGACGAGGAAGAAACAGGCACTGAACCGTTGCCAGTCGTTGTAAGTGAGGAAGTGCTGGTCTCAAGCAAGGGTGTTCGCCTAGATTCGATACCTGACGCTATTGAGGCCATTCGTGCTGGCAAAGCGATTGTTGTCATTGACGACGAGGATCGGGAGAACGAAGGGGACTTGATTTTTGCTGCATCGAAGGCGACTGTGGAATTGACCGCTTTCATGATCCGCCACACCTCAGGTTACGTGTGCGTTGGAATGTCGGGTGAGCTCCTTGATCGACTCAATCTGCCACCCATGACTTCAGTGAATGAAGATCGCAAAGGAACCGCATATGCAGTTTCGGTTGATGCAAAAGACGTTATCTCAACCGGAATCTCAGCCGTGGATCGTTCCCACACAATTCGCGTGCTTGCTGACTCTGCTACTGAGCCATATGAGTTAACTCGTCCGGGTCACGTCATGCCCCTTCGGGCGGTTAAAGGTGGGGTTCTTCGCCGACCCGGTCACACTGAGGCGGCAGTTGATTTGACCACCCTTGCCGGCTTGACCGGTGCTGGCGCTTTATGTGAGCTCGTAAATGACGACGGCTCCATGATGAGAGCTCCTCGTTGTCGGGAGTTTGCCGATGAGCATGGCCTACTCCTTATCTCCATTGCTGACTTGATCAAATATCGACGTCAGTACGAATCACAGGTGACGCGAATTGCTGATGTGTCACTTCCAACGGAGTATGGAGAGTTTCGTGCTGTCGGGTATCGGAGCGAAATTGATGGTACCGAGCACGTTGCCTTGATCTGCGGTGAAATCGGATCGGGACAAGACATTCTGGTTCGGGTGCATTCTGAATGTTTAACTGGGGACGTCCTCGGTTCACTTCGCTGCGATTGCGGCCCGCAATTGCACACCGCAATGTTGCGAATCGCTGAAGAAGGCCAGGGTGTTGTTCTTTACGTGAAAGGTCACGAAGGACGCGGAATCGGTCTGTTGGACAAGTTGCGAGCTTATGAGTTGCAGGAGCGGGGACTTGATACGGTCGATGCGAACCTTTCACTTGGTCTTCCAGCAGATGCGCGAGACTATGGAACAGGTGCGCAAATCCTTGCTGATCTTGGAATCAAAAGCATGCGACTATTGACGAACAACCCTACGAAGCGGGCCGGACTAGAGGGGTATGGGTTGGTGATTACCGACCGAGTTCCATTGGTAATCAAAGAGAATTCGCATAACGCTGAATACATGTCAACAAAAGTGACCCGGATGGGTCATGAGTTGTAATGACCAGTGGTTCGGCCTCAGATGGCATTCCTTCAGGGAGTGAATACGACTGGTACAAGCGAGCCTGTGTTCTCCTAGAGGGCGGAGACAGCGCGGCATCCGTAATCTTGTTTCAGCGTTTGCGTGAAGTGGATTCCAGTCCAAGTGTCTTAGAAGGACTTGGGAGAGCGCTATTTGACGCCAAAAGATATGAACAAGCGGCGAAAGTGCTAGGCGATCTCGTCGAAGTTTCCCCAGATAATGATTATGCCCACTTTGCGCTTGGTTTGTCCCTGTGGCGTTTGCAACGATTTATTCCTGCACGCGATCATTTAGCTATGGCGTTCGTGATGAACCCGCAGCGGTCGGAATACGGCTCCGCTTTGGCACAGGTCAAATCAACTCTGCGGCATCGTACAGAGCAGGGACTGCCTTTAGAAGGTCCCATTGCACGACAGAGTGAATTGTGAATCATTCCGACCCGCAACCAGATGCATCGGGAAACGTGTTATGTGATCAATTTGATGCCATCTATTTTGATTTAGACGGCGTTCTTTACCGTGGGCTAAATGAGGTCGAAGGCGCGGTTGAGACGGTGAAAGAGATCTCCCAGCGTGGTTGCGGGGTTGCTTATGTAACAAATAATGCTTCTCGTACACCGGATGAGGTTGCGGCTCACTTAGTGGAGCTCGGGATACCTGCAAAACCATCTCAAGTAGTCACATCTTCACAAGTTGCGGTTGAGATCTTGCAAAAACATGTTCCAGTTGGTGAGCGAGTTTTCGTTGTTGGCGGTGTTGGTGTTGAGGAAGCGCTGAGAGACGCAGGATACGTGCCTAGCCGGGATTCGCGCGATTGTGTGGCCGTCGTCCAAGGATTTGGTCCCGAAGTTTCTTGGCGGGATTTGGCCCAAGCTTCATATCTCATCCAAGGGGGAGCAATTTGGATTGCGACCAATCTTGACAGTACTTTTCCGACCGCTTCAGGTATCGCTCCGGGGAATGGTTCCCTCGTTGAGGCGGTGCGAAATGCAGTGGGACGCGATCCCGATGGTGTTGGTGGGAAACCAGATCGAGCCATGATGGATAGGACAATGGCAGCTGTTCCTGGGGAAAGGCCTCTACTCGTGGGGGATCGTTATGACACAGACATTGCCGGTGGCATTGCGGCAGGAATCCCAACGATGCTAGTGCTCTCCGGTGTCACTCAGGCGACAGACGTTTGGCGGTCGAACCTTAGGGCGGATTATTTATGTGAGAGTGTTCAAGGGCTCGTTCTGACGTATCGGGAGGCCAGTGTTAACGACGAGGATTACGTCTGTGGTGGCGCTAGGGCAACTTTTGCAGCTGTGAACATGTGTGTTCGGGCTAGGGGAGGCACACGGATGGAGCGACTACGGGCAGCAGATAGCCTAAAGTGGTCCATGGTGAATCAGGTCGGCTTGGAAGCGTTCACGGAAGGTCAGATCATCCTTGATCTGGGCGTTTCTTAATCTGAGCGTTCTTGATCTTCGTGTTCTTGATCCCAGAGTTCCGGGATCAAAGCGAATTGTGAACGCGTGTCGGGAAGTGGCCAACATTGGTCACCTGAATTGGTAAAGGAAGAGACTCATGTTTGAATCGGTACCAAACCTTTCGACGGTGCGAAACTATCTCGAGATGGCAACCGGGCTTACTGAGGCAACCGCCGCCAAGGCCATGGAGGTTGCGGGGTCACTGATCGCCCAGGGAATGTCCCTCGGCACCAAGCAACCGGCTGACATGGCTTCGAGTGTGGCGCAGGCAGCGGATGAATTGATGGCACAGAGTAAAACGAATAGGGATCTATTAATAGGTCTCATTCGTACTGAAGTGGACAAGGCAATTGGTCGGGTTGGATTTGTTCGTGAAGATGAGCTTGCGGCATTGAGAGCTCGAGTTGAAAAAATGGAATCCCTGATCACCTCAGTTGAAAGTGGAACGTTCACCCCGTTACACGATCTAGTTGGTGCAGAGGATGAAGAACCTGTCAAGAAAAAGAAAAAGGTTGTGGTTGAGCATGAATCCTGAGAACGATCTAAATCTTGAGGATGATCTAGATATGGAACCTGAATCTGAATTTGAGCCTGACCCGAACTTAGCGTCCGAGGGTCAAGACTTATTAGTACTTGATGAAATGGTTGATACTGATCTTGTGTTACCTATGTGGGAAGCCACCGGAAATGGTGAAGTTGATTCTGCTTTGGAACTGATACAAGGGATTGACTTGGAAGACATTCACTCGCACCATGGCATTTTGACGCAGGTTCATGACCGCTTGCGCGACGTCATGGTGAATTTAGATCGTTAAGTCAGTTTCACACCAAAAAGAATTGACGATTGAAAACGGCTCATGCGCAGATTAGATTCCGAATTAGTTTCGCGGGGGCTCGTTCGCTCGCGAGGTGAAGCGCAAATCGCAATTGATGAACGTAGGGTCAAAATTGATGGAATGGTTGCGCTCAAGGCTGCAACGGGTGTCAGTCCTCAGTCAAATTTGATTGTTGAAGGGGAGGGTGACTCGTATGTTTCGAGAGGAGCCCACAAATTGCTCGGGGCGCTCAAGGCTTTCCCGATTGAACTCGCCGGGCGCTATGTCCTTGATGCAGGTGCGTCAACGGGTGGGTTCACCCAAGTGGCATTAGAAGCCGGAGCGGCTGGAGTGTTGGCTGTTGACGTTGGATACGGGCAAATTGCCTGGTCACTTCGAACCGATCCTCGAGTTCAGGTCATGGAGCGTCAGAACATCCGGTATTTGGAGCCCAACCAACTCGCATTCATTCCTCAGGTGGTGGTGGCTGATCTTTCGTTTATTTCGCTCACTACCGTTTTGCCAGCTCTCACCTCACTCATCGATCCAAAGGGCGAAATGCTCTTGATGGTTAAACCCCAGTTTGAGGCGGGACGGGATGCGGTGAGCGCATCACACGGAGTGGTTCGTGACCCAGAGATACGTAAAGCGGCAGTGAATCGGGTGGCCCAGGCCGGCATATCCGCGGGGTGGAACGTTGCGGGTGTCGCTGCAAGCCCATTGCCTGGGCCCAAAGGGAATGTGGAGTATTTTTTATGGCTCACCCACAAGCCCCAACTGCAGGGTAGTCAGGCATATCCTGATGCGACAGAATTAGCGCGAATGATCGAAACCGCGATTGAGGAGGGACCAGCATGATCCGTGCAATCGCGGCTCCCTCCCGGGTGCATGTTGTAGTAAACAGTCAGTCGCAGCATGCAATGAGAATCGCTGACACCGTTGACATTGGACTGAACAATCATGGGATCGCGACCAGCAGGGAAAGCGACGAGTCCGAAAATGCACCTTTTAGCACCCGTGAATTGAGCGGCGTACAGGGTCTTTCGTCGACAGATTTGATTTTAGTCATTGGTGGAGACGGCACGATGCTACGTGCGGCAGAACTTGGCCGAGACTCGGGAGCCGCAATTTTGGGCGTGAATTTAGGCCACGTTGGTTTTCTTGCTGAAGCTGAGGAAGAGAACCTTGAGTCCGTAATTAGTGCGATTGCTGGAGGCCAGTGGAGTGTCGAAGAACGCCTAGCCCTCGATGTCATTGTGCTTCACGGATCAGAAGTTGTGGACCGAACTTGGGCACTTAATGAAATCAGTCTGGAGAAGCACGAGCGAGAAAAGATGATCAGCGTGCTCGCCCATGTTGATGACCACCCGCTGAGTCGTTGGGGATGCGACGGCGTTATTTGCGCAACTCCCACCGGGTCGACAGCGTACGCATTTTCTGCCGGGGGCCCCATCGTCTGGCCTGAAGTCAGCGCACTCCTATTGCTCCCCATTAGTGCGCATTCGCTATTCGCGCGGCCATCGGTGATCGCGCCTACAAGTGTTATTCGGCTTGAACTTTCGCCAGAAGCCGATGCTGTGATGTGGGCCGACGGTAGGCGAATGATCTCGGTCGCAGCTGGTTCTAGCTTGGAAGTGCGCGCCAATGATCACCCGGTCCGTTTTGCTCGACTTGTTACATCGCCTTTCACGGATCGACTCGTTGCGAAATTTCAATTGCCAGTTGAAGGTTGGCGTGGTGTTGGGAAATGAAGTCAGAACAGGCGAGGGCGCGTAAGCCATGATCGAGTCGTTAACGATCTCAAACCTGGGAATCATCACTTCGGCATCAATCGAACTTGACCCTGGATTGACGGTGTTAACCGGTGAAACGGGTGCAGGTAAATCCATGATCTTGCAAAGTATCGGCTTACTCATGGGTGATCGCGCAAGCGCCGAGATGGTGCTTGCGTCAGCCGATCGAGCTCGCGTAGATTGCGAAGTCACATTTAATGAAAACACTGGATCGCGGGTGGTTGCATTAGTTGAGGAAAGTGGTGGCGAGTGCGAGGAGATCGTGAACTCTCGCGATCGATCACTTCTGATTTCACGCGAAATTAGCCACAGTGGACGGGGAAAAATATTTTTAGGAGGCAGGCAGGTCCCAGCCAGCGCGCTGCGTCAAGTGAGCGAGAACCTCATTGCTTTGCACGGTCAATCTGATCAAGTCTTATTGCGTGACGGTGTGAAACAATTGGAGCTCCTTGACCGTGCTGGTGGTGAAACAACGATCAATGCTAAGACTGCTTATCAGAGCGCTCTTCGTGAGTACCGAAAATTACTTAAAGAACAGGCCACTTTGCGTGCAAGTGAGGTGGATCAGCAGGCCCGAATTTTTGTTTTGCAACAGGGAATAAATGAGATCTCTGAACTCAATGTAATTGATGGCGAGGACGACCTAGCCGCTCAAAAGATTTCGGTCATGCGAAACATCGATGATCTCAATGGCTGCGTAAAAACGGCGCGTGATCTGCTTTCAGGTGCCACTGACTCGGGGCGGGAATCTCGCTCAACTTCGGTAGTTGAACAACTAAGTGAAATTGCCAAGTCGCTGGAGCATGGGCGCGAACTGGATGGAAAACTGTCTGCATACCTCGATCGTGTTATATCGGCGTTGACTGAATTGTCGGACGTGGACGCCGACCTTGGCAATTACTTAGCAGGTCTCGGGGCCGACCCCGAAGAACTATCGAACCTGGAAAATCGAGTGTCTCAGTTATCTACAATTAAGAAAAAGTACGGGGCGTCATTGGCGGAAGTCATCACCTGGCGTGAACAGGCTGAAAAAGAACTTGAGACCATGCTTTCCCGGGATTCACGACTAGATGAATTGGTGGGTGAGATCTCTGCTGCATTGATCAGCGCCACCCAACGGGCCCAGGCGTTGAGCCTGGCCCGAGCCGAGGCCGCGAGGCGCCTCGAGAACAGTATTGAGTTCGAACTTGGGGGCCTCTCCATGCCATTCGCCCAAGTCAAGATTGAGCTTGAGGCCGAGCCGGATCCGCAATTGTGGACTCGAAGCGGCTGTGACCGGGTAGTTTTTATGCTCGCTGCGCATGAGGGCGCCAAGTTTCTCCCTCTGGCACGGTGCGCTTCAGGTGGAGAACTCAGCCGCGTGATGCTCGCCATCGAGGTGGCCCTCGCTGGCGAGGATCCGGTTCCCACGATGATTTTTGACGAAGTCGATG
>CANMNM010000073.1 GCA_947499275.1 Actinomycetota bacterium
AGCGGCATAAAGCTTGCGAATGTTGAAGTCAATAATGCACTCGTCTTCACAGTGAACCATTACGATACCGCCGTGCTTCTCAGTCTCAAGCATGGCGGAATAAATGCGTCCGTCATCTGACATCATTCCGCCGATGGTTGGACTACCTTTGAAAGCGGTGAAAAACTTGAAGGAGATGATACCGCCGCTAATTGCTTCCTCTATTTCGCCAGCGGTCTGCAGTGGCCAATCTCCCGACATAATCGCATGAAGTGCATAGTCAGAGTGCGGGTTCTGTGCGCGTGTCTTTTCTAGCTTGCCCTCGATTGAGGTTATCAACGAATCATCGCCAGCCGTCATTGAGAAATCGATATACGTTGTCGTCCCGCCCCAAATTCCGGCTCGCGAGCCAGCTTCAGCAGATTGCGCCGTCATAGCATCTGAGATAGATAGGTCGTAGTGGACGTGGCTATCAATACCTCCGGGAAGGACATACTTGTCTGTGGCGTCAATAACTTTGTGCGCACTAGCGTCTTCCAGTTGACCGTGCAGGGTCAGGGCAACAACTTTTTCATCTTTTACTGCCACGTCGAGGGCATAAACGCCGTATTCGTTGGCGACTAGGCCATTCTTGATCAGAAGGTCATACATTTTTGTTGCTCCTTTTCTGGATAGTGATTGACTGAGATTGAAAATTCTTGATCAAATTGCACCTGCTGCCGTGAGTGCATCGAACTCTTCACGGCTTAAGCCGATTTCTTCCAAATAAAATGACTCATTGTCACGACCAATCGTGCCGCCAAGAAACTTAATTCCACCTGGAGTTGCCGACATTCGAGGATGGACATGCACCGTGCTCGTGAGGCCAAGTTCCGGATCATCGATACTCAGTAATAGATTTCGGGCCCGAAAATGTTCATTGTCGGCGATCTGCGCCACATTATTCACGGGCGCCCCAGAAACTCCCTGTTCATCAAATACCCTCAAAATGTGTTCTTCGGTGTGTTGAATCATCCAGGCCGCGATAGCTTCGTCGAGAGCGTGAACATTCTTGATTCTCGAGGCATTATTTTCAAATCTCGGATCATCAATAAGTTCAGGGCGATTAATGCAGTGGAAAAGTCGCTCAACAATGCCTTGGGTGCCACCAGAGATTGCAACCCAACCGCCATCCGCCGTCTCATAACTATTGCGTGGCGCAAGGTCACCTAAACGGTTCCCTGTCCGCTCCCGAACAATCCCGAGCTTTTCATAGTCGAGCATCGTGTAATCAATGAGTCGATAATTCGCTTCAATAATTGCATTGTCGATGACTTGACCGGTCCCGCCATTGACATCTCGCCAGTAGACGGCCGCAAGAATCGCCATGGCTCCGGCGAGGGCGGTAACTCCATCAGCGAGTGGGTATCCGGAAAGAACTGGAGGCCGGTCCTCTGCACCTGTGATGTAGGAGAGCCCAGAGAATGCCTCGGCGAGGGTTCCGAATCCTGGTTTTGGTGCGTAAGGTCCATCTTGCCCGTAACCGGAAGTACGCAAAATAATGAGTCTGGGGTTCGCTTCAAGTAACTTTTCTGGCGATAAACCCCATCGTTCCATAACACCGGGTCGGTAATTTTCAACGAGGACATCGAATTCTTTTACGAGCCTCAGTAGCATCTGCTGGCCTTCAACAGTATTCAGGGCAAGCGTTATCAGTCTTTTGTTACGAGACAACCCTTTCCAAGCCAGCGCGGTGCCTTCAACTTGACTTCCCCATGCGCGAACTGGATCACCTTTGACCGGTAACTCGACCTTGACAACATCTGCACCGAAGTCAGCAAGGTAGGTGGCCGCCCAAGGACCAGCCATCATGGTTGCAACATCAAGTACACGGAGTCCATCGAGAGCGCCTTTTTCCATTGTGGCCGGTTTCAACTCGCGAGGATCAAGCCCTGGGTACTTGCTCATACCAATTCCTTAGATGTGTTTAAAAGGGGCGGAAGTTGCTCGTGCCAATCCGTTTCCCGCTGGTAGGCGGTTGCCACCTGAAAAAGTTTTGCCTCACACCAGTGACCGGCCGACAGGGCGACACTCACCGGCAACCCAGAGACAGCGTGGAAACCAATGGGAAGACTCATGGTGGGCCCTTCATGTAACGCCCAAGGATAGGTAATTCGACCTAGCATCTGGGTTTGAGCTCTCGAGTCAAAGCCCTCAGCTGCAGGAACATCAATGGAAACTACCGGGGTCAAGATTATGTCGATATCGGTGAAAATCTGGTTGAGACCATGGCGATACCTTTGGCGCCAATCCAGCGAGCGTGCAAGTTCGGTGGCCGGGATGTCGAGCCCTGCGGCCACCCGAGCAAATACATCTGGTGAGAAATCTTCGGGATGCGCACGCAAACGCTCTTTGTGAAATTCTGCTCCCTCACATTGAACGATCCGTGTCCAATGCTCAAATGCCGAAGCCTGATCAAAATCTGATACGGGGACGATAATCACGCCCTGCACTTTCAACCACTCAACGAAGGAATCAACCCGCTGAGCAATCATGGGATCAAGATCATCAAAGAAAAATTCGCTGGGAATACCTACCCTCAATCGAGCCAATGGTTGGCCGATAAGAGCGGTTGGCAACACTGTGATTCCATCCTGGGAATATGGGTCAAGGGGATCATGGACCATCAGGACTTCTGTCAGCCGGGCTACGTCAAAAGCGCTCGAAGCCATGGGGCCGACCGTGTCCTGGGTGTATGACACGGGGAATACGCCACGGGTGGATATCGAGCCATAGGTGGGACGTAGGCCAACTACACCGTTAACAGCCGCCGGAACGCGCACCGATGCTCCCGTGTCCGTACCCAGTGACGCCTCGCAGAATCTAGCCGCGAGTGCCGCACCTGACCCACCGCTTGAACCCCCAGGGATACGATCCAAATTCCAAGGGTTGCGACAAGCACCATATGTTGAGTTTTGCGTGGTAGCACCCCAAGCCAGCTCCGCCATGTTGAGTTTCGCTAGAACCACCGCACCCTGGGCAGACGCGAGTTCGACGCAGTGCGCATCCGCGATCGGCATATTGTCAGAAAGGAAGCGAGCACCCGCGGTGGTGGGTGCGCCCTTCGTGTCGATGTTGTCCTTGAGACCGAGGAGCAAACCATGCAGCGGCCCGGCCGAACCTCCGTTAGCAGCAATGGCATCAAGTTCTATCGCACGCTCACGTGAGTCGTCGAGCCAGGTGATAACCGACTGGACTTGCCCGTCCAAAGCAAGGAAGCGAGCATGCGCCGCTTCCCACCGCTCTAAACAGTTCGTTCCATTGTCGGTCACCCACGACTCCTTGCCTAAATGTGGTCAAACTGTATGCAACATGAACTGGGCTGTCAACGGACTTTCGATATTTACCCAATTTCTCATAGCGTTTTCACTCTAAGGAGGAAGAACTAAAGTCCAATACGGCCATTCCATTTGACACATTTCTGTACACAATCTCACTAAGATGGTCGTGTGAATCCATCAAGTGAAAGCCTGTGACAACCACTACCGGCGGCCCGACGCAAATCCAGGAAATGTATTTGCCCCGATCAATGCGAGTCGTCGAAGTCGGAATGCGCGACGGGTTGCAATCGGTACGTAAAACCATTCCAACATCGGAGAAACTCCAGCTCGTTGAAAGCCTGCTGGAGTCGGGAGTGACCGAGATTGAGGTAGCTTCATTCGCTCACCCAAAAGTGCTCCCGCAGCTCGCGGACGCCGAAGCGCTCCTCGCGGTTGTCCCCCGACAAGAGGGTTTTCACTATCGAGGCCTCGTACCCAACGCTCATGGGGCTCGTCGCGCCATTGACTCAGGGGTCAACGAGATTGTTGCTCTCACCTGCACTGATCCTGAGATAACCATGATTAATCAACGGCGAACGCACCCGGAGATGTGGGATGAGCTCGACAATATTCTCAGTGCGGCGGGAGATACGCCGGTGACCGTTGCGATCGTCATGTCATTCTTCGCATATGGCACTGGCTTGGTCGATCCTGAAAGGCTCGATGCCTTCGTTGACCAGATTGTCTCCGCCGGAGCAACGAGCATTTACGTAGCCGACTCGGCTGGCCTGGCAGACCCGCGACAGGTATTTGACGCTATTCGTCGAATCAAGTCGCATCGACCAAACTTGAAAGTGGGAGTACACCTGCACACTCGAGGCGGCTTTGCCTTGGCAAATACATTAGCCGCCATGCAAGCCGGTGTTGACTGGGTTGAAGGAGCATTTTGTGGCCTTGGTGGTGACCTCTGGCTTCCCGGTGACTCAGACGTACTGGGGAACACGCCCACTGAGGATCTTGTGGCAATGCTCCAATATATGGGAATTAGCACGGGGATTAATCTCGAAAAATACGGTGAAACTGTTGAGTTGGCGAAAGGCATTACGGGGAGCCCCGCATACGGACATTTTACTCGCGGTGGATCACGGCTTGAAATGCAGGAAATTGATTGGAAGCATATTCTTTCTCAGCCCGGAAAAGAAATTCCATCCACTAAGGACTAAAAATCACTTTCAGTTAGGATTTCAAGAATGACAACGCAATTAAGCGGCGCAGCCGGCAACGCTTATCAATTGATGCGAAACGATATTGTGTCAGGCGTCTTAGTCGGTGGTAGCCGACTGACAGAAACTGATCTTGCCGCTCAATATGGACTCAGCCGCACACCCATCCGTGAGAGTCTTCGACGACTTCAGTCTGAGGGGCTCATCGAAGTTATTCCGCACCGAGGCGCTCGAGTTGTGGACTGGCACACTTTTGATATCGAAGGAATGTATGACCTGCGAATCTTGGTCGAATGCTTCATCACACGACGTGCGGCAACACGCATTACACCTGATGTCGTCGATGAACTTACTGAACTGTGCGACCAGATGGAAGCCATTACCAAGGAAGGCAAAGCCGGGGACCCCAACACGGTCGCGGCTTTCACCGAACTAAACGGCCGCTTCCATGGACGGATATCTGAAATGGCAGACGCCGAATACGCTGAGCCTGCGCGGCATATTTTAGTTGCGCTCCCCGTGATCCTCCGAGCAGTGCACAACTACGCTCCACTGGGCTATCAACGCAGCAACTCTCACCACCGTGAATTGCTCGAGGCCTTTAAAATCAATGATCCGGATTGGGCTGAGAGCATTATGAGACTCCACGTAACTGCTTCCAAATCGGCCATCATGGCCGAACTTCGCAGGACGCCCGATACATATGACTCTATGGAAGCAAACTCCTAGTCGGACATTGGATTAGCGTGAGCGCGACGTCGAACAACCACAAACAACAAAGCCGCGGCAGCAAAGAAGCAGAGACTGACCGCAACCCAAGCTGGTGAAAAACCAACCCTCTGAACGGCAAATCCGAACAGCAACGGACCCAACACTCCGCCCGCCCCGGCTCCCAAAACGATGTAACCGGATGCGCGAGCGGGCGCTTGCGGATATGTGCTCACCACAGCAAGGGTCAGTAGGCCATTCCAGCCCCACCCCGCACCAATAGCGATGAGAGTCGCCAAAAACAGGGCCCACCCCGGTGGGACCAAAGCGAATGAAATCACTCCCGCGCCGCCAACGATCATGATGAAGGCCGTTGCGATGAGGGGGCGACTGACTCGACCAAGCTGCCAAGCGAACACGAAACGACCCAAAATTCCACATGCACTACCAACCGCGAGGTAGACCCCTGCAGCATTCGGGGTGCTACCTCCAGCAATTGCCGACTCAACATAAAAAGCACCCGTCGCCGAGACTGCGATCATTGCCAACATAAACACGGCTGCGAATACGAAAACGCCTGCAAGCTTTTGTTCGGCGGCAGCGCGAGCTGCCGAATTGCGCTTATGACCTGGGGCAAGCCGTGGAATGCCGACGAGAGCGGGAATACCGATTGCCGCACACGCAACAAACGCCCAGCGCCAACCAATCGTGCTCGCCAAGATGGGGATGCTGAGCCCGGCCACCAAGGCTGCACCCGGGAATGCCGTTTGCTTAAAGCCGAATGCGAGGCCGAGTCGCTCCTGCGGGACCACTTCGAAAAGTGCGAGGTCAACCGCCGGTTGGGTAAGCGCGTTTGCCACTCCAGCCAACGACATCAGGACAAGCAACGCGGTCCAATTTGGGGCCAAGGCTAGGGCTCCAATTACGAGCATCGAAGAAGCGACGCCGATGCGAATCGACGTAGTTGATCCGAGTCGCTGACCTAACCGTCCACCAGAGATGCCACCGGCGGCCATGAAAAGCCAAAACATGGAAACAACGATTCCCAATTGCGCTTCACTAAATCCAAGGTCAGCCCGGACAAAGGGTCCCATAGCTCCCAGCAAAAAAACCGGGATCGAACCCACCGCGGAAGCGCTGGTGGTGGTCCCAACAATTCGGAGGAAGGAAATTGAGGGCACACTAAATTGTATTCGATTATGCTTTTTTACTTCATATTTTATGAAAATTAAGCGTAGATACTCGGATCGATCCTTAAAAAGGTATACAAAGTGATTGACAGTGGACCTCCCCATCCATATGCTTCCGAGTAGTGACTACCTCAATTCCATGCTGCAACTAGGAAGTAATGAATTCATCCGTCAGCCCGCCGCCGTCAAGTTTCGGGCCGCTTGCCGGATACCGCGTTATTGAGCTTGGGCAACTTATTGCCGGGCCATTCGCCGGACAGCTTCTCGGGGATCTTGGCGCCGAGATCATCAAAATTGAACTTCCGGGTGAAGGCGACCCGATGCGTCGATGGGGAAAACTCACTCCTGAAGGAGAATCATTATGGTGGTCTGTTATCGGTCGCAACAAGA
>CANMNM010000074.1 GCA_947499275.1 Actinomycetota bacterium
CACCCGGCTGGGGCTAACGCAAAAAACGGGTTAGTTGCGTTCTCGGGGTCTGACCGCACAAGTGCGGCTTGACCCAAGTAGCACAGCACCAGTGATGGTCCGACGAGAACAGCCCACGAAAGACGAATCGGACGAGCTCCGAAGTGACCCATGTCGGCATACAGAGCTTCTGCGCCCGTTACCGCGAGGATCACCGATCCGGCCAACGCAAGGGACTGCAAGCCATTATCGGCAAAGAATGCAATTGCATAGTGCGGCGACAAGGCGGCGAAAACGCTCGGGTCAGCCATTGCCTGCCACAGCCCGAGTCCACCGATCACCAAGAACCACAACACCATTACCGGCCCGAATACGAGTCCGAGCACGTGCGTCCCGCGGAACTGGAATGAGAACAGGGCCACCAGGATGATCACCGCCAAGGGCACGGCGTAGGTCCCCAGTCCTGGCCGCACCAACTCAAGCCCTTCCGTTGCTGAAAGCACCGAAATGGCCGGGGTGAGTACGCCATCACCGAACAACAGCGCAGTTCCCACCAGGATGAGTACGAAGAGCCAGCGCTCACGAGCATTCGGAGATTGCCGTACTTGTTTGGGCAGCAGGGCGAGCAGGCTCAAAATTCCACCCTCGCCATGGTTGTTAGCTCGCATCACAAAAATCAGGTACTTAACGGTGACCACCGCCATCAGCGCCCAGAAAATCAGCGAGACAATTCCAAAGAGATCTGCTTCTGATCCTGATCCCTGGGCGACGGACTCTTTGAGCGCATAAAGAGGGCTCGTTCCGATGTCGCCAAACACGACCCCGGTTGCGCCGATCGACAAAGCTAGGAGTGCGGGCCTACGTGAATGCGTATCTATGGCCACGACAGAAAACATTACCGGTGACAATCAAACAGATACCCGTTGACCCGTATTTGCATCAACAGTTTTTGAGTGGGTCGCCAAGAAACGTAAAGGCCAACGCTAATCAAAAGCGAGAGGCAGGTTCACGCGGAGAGGTACTCGTGGAGAGCTTCGCGAACAATCTCGCTCGATGTCTTCTGATCGGCCTTGGCGCGTCTCTCGAGTGCCGCATGCAATTCCGGGTCTAGCCTGGCTTGGATTGCCCTGGCAGGACCGTCGCCTAGTGCGGGCCGGCCACGTCCTACGTGACGCAGGTGGGCGTCGCTGTAGCCACGTTCAGCCTCGTTGGCCATACGCTCAACATCGGCCTGAGTAATCGCCTGACCGCCTGAGGTTCCAAGGATTTTCTTCTTAGTCATTGCCGTGTCCTTCCAGGAGTCGCTGGTGTTGCTTGGTCATTTTCATTGCTTGGTCATTTTCATTGCTTGGATCGCGAGCACACCGCCGTCGTCGAAGTGCAACGTCACGACTTCGAGCATGTTGCCCGAACTGTCCGGCCCCAAGTGGACTCGACGAACCGGGGGCTCGGGGTCGATGTCGTCGCTGAAGACAGCGTGAGTCATGGCGTGCCTGATGTCGGCATCATCGATCCGGTGCGGTCGGGCATTGGCGTTGATACCAGCTTCACGTACTTGAATATTGTACTACAAAAATGCCGGCTAGGGAAGTGCTCCCTCACGGCTGGGGGCCGACGCCCAGTTGGAATGCGGTGCACCTGTCATCACTATGCAGCCAGACACTTGTTGGAGCACCAAGACTTTCGAGTGGGTCGCCCCGGGCTCGAACCGGGAACCTACGGATTAAAAGTCCGCAGCTCTGCCATTGAGCTAGCGACCCCGGGACTGGTGGTTATTTGGACCGAAATTCGGTCTGAAATTGAACCAATCGCCTGACCAAGGTTATCTGTGAGGAGTGCTGGCTGCAAAGGGGCCTGTCTCGAGGCCATTAAGTCGATATTTCACTTACAAAAGGTAGAAACAACAATATATATGGGTGAATCGAGACACGCTTACGCGAGAGAAAGTGCTGAGTGAAGTGAGGGTGCGGGCCGCATTATAAGGCGGGTTGGCTGGCCAACCACGCCCACTCACCTACCACCTAAGTTGCATTAACGTCTTCGGGCCCAACCCCTCCCGTGACAGCGACTAGTTGTTCCTCGCTGAGGTCAGCATCAGAGTCGAGTAGGGCCGGCAGCGTAATGGTGATTTCGGCTGCATCACCTTCACGTGCACTTACCCTGAAGGACTCCGGTAGGTCCAGCCCCGCAGCTGCCAGTACTGCTTTGGGGTCAGCAAGGAAACGTTCACGCGCATCCGCATCAGTCACCGCTGGGGTGAGCGCTGCTAAAAAACCTTGAGCATCCATGCATCCTCCACAACAATAAGTAGTTGCCGAAACGATAGTCCGCATTAACCAACGGGGAAAGCAATCTGCTTATCACTTAGTGAACACCCGCCGACCCGCGCTCACACACCACCACTGCGGGCGGGTTAGCCAACCACGCCCACTCACCTGCCCTCTACCTACTTTCTGGGTATAGCCCCTATCGGCGACCCGCCGCCCGCCACCGCTGCGAGTTGTTCGTCGCTGAGGTCAGCATCAGAGTCGAGTAGGGCCGGCAGCGTAATGGTGATTTCGGCTGCATCACCTTCACGTGCACTTACCCTGAAGGACTCCGGTAGGTCCAGCCCCGCAGCTGCCAGTACTGCTTTGGGGTCAGCAAGGAAACGTTCACGCGCATCCGCATCAGTCACAGCAGGGGTAAGAGCCGCTAAGAAACCTTGAGCATCCATACATCCTCCACAATTTAAGTAGTTAGTAAAACGATACACCGCAACACACAACCAGGGGAGCAATCTGCCTATCACTCAGTTAGTCGTTCGCAGCGCCAGTGGTCGACAAGCACCCGACCTGTGAGGTTGAGGCTGCGTCATTATTTTGCCCTAGAAAACCCGATTTTCCTCGTAGCGCGTTCCAAAAATGAGTTTTCGCGTTCCAGTGGCACTCAACGTGGGTCATTTTTGTGAGGGAAATTGAATTTCAGACCAGTCCCGCGACCCCAATGCACCAATGCACCAATGCACCAATGCGATAGCTTTTGAGTGTTCCTATGCTGACCGGTAGATTCCAAGGCTGACTGTGAACTTACCGCTTAAATTCATTGACGAGTCGTACTGCTGATTCAGGAGCAGTGGCAAAGAACATGGATGGTTCTACGAGCTCGAGTTCAAGGATGACCGGTTTGCCTTGCGAGTCTTCGAGCAGGTCAACTCGAGCATATAGAGGCGACCCAAATCTTTGTGAAACGTAATCCATTACCGCCGTAGCCAACTCTCGCTGTTCCGGCTTTGGTTCGCGGGGTGAAATATCTTCTTTGACAAATAGCCCATGTTCTTTCTCTCCCTCCACGTTGGGGACAAGTAATGGGCCTTTGCGGATTGCATGCGAGTATTCACCACCGATGAAAAGAAGAGCCGTTTCGCCGATTTCGTCAACGGTCATCAAGTAGGGCTGCACCATTGCAGTTTTCCCTTGAGAAACAATTCGTTCAATTAATTCGTGGGCCCTGCTTGTGCCACCAGGATCACTGGGCCTCACCCGCATTGTGTCCCGGCTGCCGCAGGAGATGGTCGGCTTCACCACGAAATCTCCAATAAGTGGCTGCTCCCACTCACCGCGGAGGTCGGTGACGAATTGCGTTTCAACTATCGGGAATCCAGCTCCGGCCAAATCTTTGAGATAAATCTTGTTGGAATTCCACAAGATAATTTCATATGAATTCTGGATGCGAGACTGGTGCGTTTTTACCCAAGTGAGGAATTCTTCAATCCGATTGGTGTAGTCCCACGTGTTTCGAACAATGATGTGATCAAAGCCAGCCCAATCAATTGTTGAATCAGACCAAATAGCCGGTGTCGCCTCAATACCCATCTTGTGAAAGAGCTCAACCAAAGGTTGGTCATCAGGATCAAGATCAGGCAGTTCCTCGCAGGTCGCGAGGGCTATATGAGGGGACACCGGCAAATGGTACTTAGTCTTTATGTTTAGGAAACGACAACCACGATGTTACGGGTTGAACCGTCAGGATTGGTCACCGTGATTGTTGCGGTTCCTGCAGCAAGTGCCTTTGCACCTGGATTGAAGATTGCGCTGCCGTCGTCGGAGCCTTGGGTGATTTCAAGGACATCAGCATTGTCGACCGAAATGACCGTGTTTACTGGATCGTCCACCACGATGTCGATCATGTCGCCAACAACTGCAGCCGCATCCATCTGATCAACGGTAATAATCACGGGTGGAAGCATCTGAGTCGACTCCGAAGCGGTCGCGGTATCGGTTGCGCTTTCATCGCTGCTTGAGCAACCAGCAAGAACTGTGACACCGAGGATGCCAATGGCACCAATTGCAGCGAATTTCTTCATGTTCTTCATGTATTTCTCCTAAGTCGTTGGCCGTATTAGCCAGGTATTGATTAGACGATTTAATGTAAAAAACGGTTCCATCAAATCATGGAATTAAGCTGGTCAACACGGGTTGCGTGCCGACCGCCTTCAAATGTAGTGGACAGAAAGACCGCCAAGGCTTCTTGAGCTGTTGTGGGATCGCTCACACGCTCACCAAAACAAGCCACATTCGCATCATTGTGTGCTCGTGAAAGTTGTGCATCTTCGACCGTGCGGATCACCGCTGCACGAATCCCGTGAATTTTGTTTGCGGCCATGCAGATTCCTTGACCACTGCCACACACGGCAACGCCTACTTCCGCTTCACCCGCTGCCACTAACCTTCCGAGTTCAGCCCCAAACTCTGGGTAATCGGCGCGTTCTTGCGTGAATACCCCAACGTCATGGACCTCATGGCCCATCTCGAGCAGCCAGGAGCTCAGAACACTCTTTAGCTCAAATCCCGCATGGTCACTTGCCACTGCAATTTTCATGTACTTCTCCCAGTCACACTTTGCCTTCGCTTCGCCTAGCCTGTCATGACAGTATCCTCCCGTGAATCAACCCCTAAGCAATGAATCGCGGCCCGGTGAAAAAGTGATCGTTGTTATCGGCAGCCTTAATACAGACTTTGTTGTCACCCTTGATTCCTTTCCACAAACTGGTGAGACTATTTTGGGAGAAACTTTTGAGCAATTCCCCGGTGGGAAAGGTCTCAACCAAGCCGTCGCGTCATCACGATTGGGTGCCAGGGTCGCCATGATTGGTGCGGTCGGCGACGACCCCTTCGGAGATGCGCTCCTCGCCACTCTCGCCACCGAGTCCATCACATCCCATGTTGGCAAAATTCCAGAGTCCAGTACAGGAATTGCGCTAATTGAAGTGGCGGCCTCCGGTGAAAACAAGATCATCGTGGTTTCTGGTGCAAACAGCATGCTCACTGAAGAAATAGTTGAAGCCTCATTGCGCGAGATCGCCAGCCACCATCGCATCGGTCTTGTGCTCACCCAAGGTGAAGTGCCTGTCGCCGCAACCCACAGGGCACTGAGTGTTGCCAAAGAACTTGGCGCAATAACGATTCTGAATCCCGCCCCAATTCGTAATTTCCCTGCATCACTGTTTCCCCTAGTTGATTATTTGATTCCCAATGAGCACGAAGCAAAGGAACTTGTGGCATTAGAAGGCAACTCATTTAATTCCATGTTGGATTTTGTCGAATTAGCGTCAAAAATTGTGAACTTGGGTGTTGGCACTGTCGTAATCACGCGCGGCGAAAAAGGTGCAGTGTGGTCCACGGCCACAGCATCTGGCCAAGCCGCCGCATTCCGGATTGTTCCCGTTGACTCTGTTGCGGCAGGTGACGCATTCTGTGGCGGACTTGCCGTTGCACTCAACGAAGGTCAGCCGCTAAATGAAGCTTTGCGTTGGGCAAGTGCCGCAGGTGCTATCGCCGCAACACGAGCTGGTGCTGTCACATCACTCCCACAACGATCCGAGGTTGAAGAGCTCCTCGCATAAACACACAGACCAATTACAGAACTGGGAATTCAGCGGTGGATCTACCAGGAACGTCGAGCAATGATCTGGTCTTGATCACTGAAAAGCGTCACCGTTCCCGTCGACCAGAAAATGGAAATTTTCCGTCCAAGGTAGACGGTGGTACTTGCGGCTCGACTTTCATCTCCGTCTTTACCTCCGTGCATCATCCAAGTGCCACCCGGTGGAATACACGTTCCGGAAGGAAGCCGGTATCGGGTGTTCCCGGTTTCTATTCTGTACCCGTCGAGGCATTGGGTCTCTGATCCACGGTTAAGAAGTTGCAGCCATTGGGTGGCTGCTCTCTTCTCTCCTCGTTTTTTACCGAGTGACATATCTTGAATCACAACCCTGCCGCCTAGCGGATCATTTTCACAATCGATTGTGCATGGGTACTGACGCCAAAATCGATAGTTGCCATTGCGATCGAGCAGATAGACGCCATCGCCGAAAAGATACGGCTGTTTAATCGGTTCTGGATACAGTCGAGTCTTGAGATTGGCGTACAGCGCGCGTGGATCATTGGCCAACGCTGGTTTGGAGCCGGTATAAACAACGCGGTAATCCCCCGGGCTGAGAATGCTGCCGCCAGGCAGAGTGATCCAGCCCTGATTACCGGATTCACGAAGAGTCCAACCCGAGAGGTCGACATCGGCTGCGCCGGAGTTTCGAACAATCACCCACTCGTCTGCAGCCGAAGTACCGCGACTTATTTTGAGGTCAACTGATGAATTCGGTTGTTCCAGATCACCGCAGAGTTGTGGATTCCAGATTCCGATCCGTTGCTCTTGGGCACGAGCAATAACATCGCGATAGATCGAACTCATGGAAGCTTCTTTTGCCACCGTGAACCACAAGCCCCAACCACGCTCGGCC
>CANMNM010000075.1 GCA_947499275.1 Actinomycetota bacterium
TACCGATGGGCATCCAATCGTTTCTCTGCTGCTCGGAAATTTTGATATTGTAAAAAATAACCCAGTTGCAACTTTGAATTTGCTGATGCTGTTTTCACACATCATTGGTGTCTTTGTTGTGGTGATTCTTGCTGCTGTGGTTGCCAGCTTCCAAGTCTCTGCAGCCCAAAGTGAACTTGCCGATGCACAAGCCACTGGAACGAGCTTGCAAAACCAAGTGAGTCTTGAATTCTGGTAACCCCACGAGATTTGCTCGCGCCAATCACACTACGACTCACAATTTCGTCGACAGCCCGCGGAATACTCGCTTTAACACTGGAGGGTAAGGGAATGTCCTTACTTATTTTTGGCGAGAAAGGGACATGGACGGTCAGCGCTGGGTCCGGATTCTTTTCACTCGAGTAAACGGGATATGGCCAGAGGCCGGTTGTGAAGCAGTAGAGCAATGATCCCAGTCCATTAACATCTCTTGCCGTGGAGGAATCTTGTGAAGTGCGCGATTCAAATAAGGGACCGAATAAGGCGTGGTCAACAGCAAGGCCGCTAATCAACACTTCTGAGTTTTCGGTTAAGAAAATACAGCTGGGACGAAGCCGGCCGTGTTCAAGGTTAATTGAGAGGCACGCATTCAGGGCCCAAGCAATACTGGCAACAGAATCAAGTGAGAACTCGGCATCAAATGTTGGGGTGTCTGCCCCGCTAACGGCAATGTGAAGTGGTGTACCGGTACACCACTCGCTAATGATTGCGGTGTAGGAGTGATCTTCCTCCGTTGCCGCAATGTCGAGAATATCGAGGACTCGAAGCAGTCGGCGGTCATCGGCCATCGCGGCTGCTTGCGCAGCTCCGAGAACTTTGATTAAACGTTGATCTTTGGTTCGCATCAAACGAATTGCGATATCGCGATCCAAGATATCGTCGCGACCCCGCCACAATTGGACAGTGAATTGACCACTCGCGGCAGGAGCGTGCTCACTGATGAGTTCCAACAGCGTGTATCGATTGAGTTTGGTTCCCGAACCGATCACGAGTTCGCCCTCTGACCTAGTTTGTCGCGGAAAACACGATAGGCAAGGGTGATTTCGGGGACCCGTAAGAGCCACGACAAAAGAATGTAACTAACTGCTCCACTCAAGATGACCAAAGCTAAACGAACCAACAAAGTTGTTTTTTCAGAATAATTCACGAGCCCCGTGTCACCAAAAAATAATTCATTCAGCCTGCTTTGCGTAAATAGCATGACCACAACAGAGAGAATTCCAACAACGAGCATCCGTCCAATTGATCCGATTACCGACAGTGATGAGAGTCCACCTAGTTTGCGGGCTAAAACAATCCAGGCAATGACAAGACCCACCCAGTAAGAAACGCTGTAACACAAAGCAATGTAGGTGATTTGAACACCACCACCGGTAAGTTGACCAAAGACTGGAACTAACAGACCGAGAAAGACAAGGGAAAAAATCACCGTGATGAAAAATGGGGTGCGAGTGTCCTCTAGAGAATAAAAGCCGCGTAGTAAGACATAGAAGAGAGTAAATGGAAGCATGCCCAGCATGAATACTGAGATCACTTGGCCGAGAACCTGGGCTTGATCGGTCGTCGCAGCACCAAAGTCAAAAAGCAAAACCGCTACTGAAGTGCCACCCACCAAGATCATTGCGGTGATAGGGATTATGAGAAATGAAACCAGTCGCATCGCGCCGACGAGGTCATGTGAGACTTGAGTGAGTTTTCCTGAGTGAGCAACTCGACTCAGTGAGGGAAGTAATGCTGTGATGACGGAAACTGTGATCACACTGTGGGGCAACATAAAAACTAGATGTGCTTTTTGGTAGGTGGTGAGTCCTGCAGCAGCAGCACCCGATGCGATCGCATTGATATTTGCTTGGGTAGCAAATCGAGTGATCACCAAATACGTCAATTGATTAACCAGTACGAGACCAATGGTCCACGCGGCGAGCATTCCTGCTTTTCGGAGTCCGTACCCCCGCCAATCAAAACGCGGCCGCCACACGTATCCAGCGCGATAAAGTACTGGAATCAGAATGCAGGCTTGGATAACAACACCCAGAGTGGTACCCAAGCCAAGTAACCACACCTGACCCGATGTCAGGTTCCCGTCGGCTGCGGCGCTCGTACCAGCAAAATAAATAAACAGCAGGAAAGTTGAGATCGCCACAATGTTATTAGCGATAGGAGCGAACATCGGAGCGCCGAATTTTCCACGAGTGTTTAACACCTGACTAAACATTGTGTAGAGACCATAGAAAAATATTTGCGGCAAACATAAACGAGTGAATGCAACAGCTAAGTCAAATTCAGTTTGTGGATAGTCGCTAGGTGTGTATAGGTCAACAATCCATGGCGCCAAAATTATTGAGATGATCGACAAAGCGAGTAAGGCTATTGCAGTGATCGTGATGAGTCGGTCGGCATAAGCGCGACCGTCATCAGCATCGTCCTTCATTTTGCGAACGAGTTGCGGTATAAAAACGGCGTTTAGCGCGCCGCCGAGAATTAAAATGTAAATCATGTTGGGAAGTGAGTTACCTAATGAAAATGCGTCGGATACCAGGAAGAATCCGAGAGCGGCCGTCATGGTGATATCTCGGGCGATTCCCGTCACACGTGATGTGACGGTACCCGCGGCCATAACCGTGCTGGGACCCAATAACGCCCGTTCAGACATGTGGCTCATTCTTCTGTGAATTTGCTCGGGCTCCGGTAGCGGCCTTGTGAACGCGCCGAGTAATTCCCACGACAACAAATAAAACTATTGCCACGAATGCGGCGCCTATTACCCAGGCGGCGGCGCGTGCGTAGGCCGTGGAAACAAGTTCAATTCGCGCGGGTCGCCCAAAATCTTGACCTTGAGGGGTGAGAAGTTGAACACCAGCACTCAGTGTTCGACCACCCACAACTGTTGCTTCAAGTTCAACACTAACTTTTTTCCCTGGTTCAATGGTGATTTCGTAGAGTGGCTGGCTTTCTAAGCGTGCCTCGGGAATGCCCCGCAGCTGCACACCAACTGTGACAGTTCTATCAAGGTCATTGGCAATTGTTACGGGAACTAAACCACTCTCACCAGAGAGCGTGATTGTTCCCTCAGAGAGCGCGTAGACCTTATCAATTTGCTCCCGCAAACTCGTTGAAATACTGGAAACGAGTTCAACACCAGTTGCAGGCTCTGTGCGCCAAGCACTTGATTGTGCTCGCAGAATCGCCTCGGAGTAAGCGTCCGTCACCCCACTGGGGTTGTCGAGTACCGCGGTGAGTGATGCGAGTTCCTCACTTGCTTCTTGTACTGTTTTTAAATACGAGGCTGGCAGTTCCGCGTCTTGGGCCTTGGGCCCGTATCCAACAGGCTTACGCGAAATGCTCGTGCTGTTTTCATTTAGTAAATCAGAAAGGGACACGGCTTTGATCCAGGGAACCTTCCCCGTGGCATCGAGTAATGAATTAAGAGCATCAGTTGAAGGATTCCAACGAATGTCCTCGGGCCCGGCAACGATCATGCGGGAAGGCGAATCACTAGGAATAAGTTGACTGAGCAGGACAGTCTCGGCGAGGAATCGTTGACGCATCAGAATTGAATTGGACGTAGAAGTTTGGGGTAGGGAAAGGGTTGCACTCAGACCAGGGTCAATGAGAACAGCGTTCATGCCGCCGTAGGTTGTACCCAAAATACCAAAACCGGTTGAAACAGTCGTGGAGTCTGCGGGCGGTAAAGCGGTACCGCGAAGGATCACGGTGCGAACACCACTTGAAGCCAACAGGTCACCCGTTTTTTTATTGAGCCTCCCGCTGGGTGCCCAATACAAAGTACCTTCAACACTTTGCCCTAAGACACCCGTTGCCACACTTGCCGCAGCCGTGGTTGAACGCACCACGTCGGTTTCCTGGCCGAAGCGCGTCACGGCAGCTGCATCGATATCGGCATACGGTGTAACTCGAAGCGGTAGCCGATCAGCTGAAGCTGAGCTCGAATTAAGTGCTTGACTCAGTCGGGTTAACCACTGACTAGAGTCCTGGGACAGGTCGCCAACGGAAATCGAATCACCACTGCGGACTTGGTAACCACCGGATAAGTCCTGGGCAACCTGGAGCAATTGTGGATCCGCGATCCAACTGACTTTTTTGGAGTTATTGGCTGCAATATTGAGAAGTGAATCCAGCCGGCCACCAGGGGCCAGTGAACGCGGAATTCCTTCATTGAGTAAAACACCATTTGCTTCCTGAGCGGGGTAGTCAACCAATGGCCACAGCCACACCAAATCGATTGGACTCGATTGCGGACCCATCCAGGGAAGAAACGTTCGCACACCACCCTGTCGACTCATACTGCCCGCTCCAGATGTTCCCAAAATCTCCACCATCATGGTGTAAACACCATCTCTACCCAGGGGAAGGTCATTAATCGGGACCGCGATTTCAAAGCTGGCTTGATCACCCGGCTTCAAGGCATCACTCACGTCAACCTTGGTGCTATTGAGGAAGTAGTCAACCGGGTCAATTTCAGGGTTGAGCTCCAGGTCTGCAGCCTGTGAGATCCCAGCGCGCTCACTCAGTGGGCTGGCCGAGATACCGAGGCGGGCCGACACCTGGGTGACCGCAGAACCAGAAGAATTAAGCAATTTTCCAGAAATTCGCAGGGTGTCACCCGGGCGTGGCGCAATCGGAGTCACCTGGTCGAGAACTACCGCAATCACTGAACCCGTCGGGTCAGCGGCGACCGATATTGCCCCAACCCCGGTGCTTACGAGACCAGAAACCAGAAAAGGGACTGCCAAGAGCAGGCGGTGCCATGAGGGGATGCGCTCGCCCAAAAACACCATGTAACGAGGATAAAGGCAATGGGTGGGTAACCTTGGCTGCCGTGTCCACTTCACTTCAGCGTCAAGCACTCGAGAGCCTCGCTCCCGTTGCCGGTTTGCTCTTTGAATTAGGCACACTTTTTCGCGCCGCAGGCTTCGAGCTTGCACTTGTTGGCGGCCCCGTTCGGGACGCATTTCTGCGTCGCACCTCACCATTAGCGGACCTTGACTTCACCACCAGCGCACATCCGGAAGACATTAAGCGGATTCTGGGCAATTGGGCTGATAACACGTGGGACACCGGGATTGCATTTGGCACCATCAGTGCGAGTAAAGATAACCGTCAGATTGAAATCACGACGTATCGCAGTGAAAATTACAACGCCGACTCCCGTAAGCCCGATGTTGAGTTCGGAACAGAGTTGGCCGCAGACCTTGGTCGCCGAGACTTCACGGTGAACGCGATGGCGTTAACACTTCCCACCTTGGAGTTTGTTGATTTATTTGACGGCCTAAAGGACTTAGAAAACAAGGTCTTAACAACACCATTCACCGCAACACAATCGTTTTCTGATGACCCACTGCGAATGATGCGCGCAGCACGCTTCGCCTCCCAATTACAGTTCTCCATTGCACCCGACGTCGTAACGGCAATGCGTGAGATGGCGTCACGACTTGAGATTGTTTCAGCCGAGCGTATTCGTGAAGAATTAATCAAGATCGTGATGTCTGAACACCCGCGTATTGGATTGACCATCATGGTGGAAACAGGACTTGCCGAATACGTGTTACCTGAACTACCGCTACTGCAATTGGAGGAAGACGAACATCATCACCACAAGGATGTGTATGAACACACACTTAAGGTGCTGGAGCAGGCCATAGATCTGGAAACCAACCATGAACCTGAACTCCCCGATGACTTAATTCTTCGATTGGCGGCGCTACTCCACGACATCGGAAAACCTAAGACTCGAAAATTTGAGTCTGATGGCAGAGTCTCGTTCCATCACCACGAAGTTGTTGGTGCTCGCATGACGAGAAAACGCATGAAAGCTTTGAGATTCAGCAACGAGCAGATCGAGGAAGTTGCAACCTTGGTGGAATTGCATTTACGCTTCCACGGTTATGGAACCGGTGAGTGGAGTGATTCTGCAGTTCGACGTTATGTGCGTGATGCTGGAGCGCAGTTAACCCGTCTTCACAAATTAACGAGGGCCGATTCGACAACCCGCAACAAGCGCAGAGCCGCGACATTGCAAGCCGCCTACGACAGCTTGGAAACGCGCATTGCACAACTGCAAGAGCAGGAAGAACTTGATGCAATGCGACCCGACCTTGATGGCTCGCAGATCATGGAGATCCTAGGAATCGGACCAGGTCGTGAGGTTGGTGAAGCCTATAAATTCCTCATGGAACTTAGGCTTGATCAAGGACCTCAATCACCTCAGTCTGCGACACAACAATTACTTCAATGGTGGTCCGAGCGCGGATAAGAATTTCCAATCCGGTCCAAATTCCAGCCATGAGCAGCGTGAACATAACTCCACTGACACTGCCGAGATAGGTGCCACTGAGAAGGACGAGCAACCAAAGAGCAATAACGGCCCAACGAATAATTGGTGCATATGGCGCCAATTTGACGCCGGTGTCTAAACCGGTGCGATCCGCGATCTCATTGAGCCCCCGAGTGAAGTGAGCACGTATGCGCTCTGCGGAGTTGGTGCGACCCGCAAGCCAACCGCCAATAATCACCAAGACACCCAGTACTGCCAATGCTTGCAGTCCGGAGATGAGGTAGGCCAGGAAGCTTTGATAAACAACAATGGCGGCGCTCTCAAAAATGGTACCGGCAAATTGATTATTGACGGCTCCTTCACCAAAAACGGTTGCGGCGTAAAGCGCGAGAGATGAAGCGACAACAACGATA
>CANMNM010000076.1 GCA_947499275.1 Actinomycetota bacterium
GACACCGTGGATCGCCAGCGGATGACACAGGGGAATTAGGTCACTCGTCTTTTTGGTTGCCGAGATCGCGGCAATGCGCGCAACCGCGAGTGCGTCACCTTTCGGCATTTCCCCTGCATGTAGACGGGTAATCACTTCATCACACAAAGAAACCCGAGAGCGGGCCGTGGCTGACCTTTCAGTAACACTCTTCGCTGTCACGTCCACCATGTGGGCATTGCCTTGATCATCGAGATGTGGGAATGCGCTCACGTTAAATCACCCCTCACATCAATCACCTGAACTTGCTCTCCACTGGCAATACTGTCAACACCCACCGGGATCACAATGAGGGCATCAGCTTGGGCTAGCCCGCCAAGAACATGTGATCCCTGCCCCGCTCCCACAAGTTCAACCTGTCCCTCAGCGATAAACCGACCTCGAGCAAACTGGACTTTGTTCACAGGTGATCGCAATTGACCCTTCACCACCGCAGGCCATTGCGGGCGCTGCAACTGCTTCAAGCCGCGCATCTTGCGAATTGCCGGGCGGATAAACACCTCAAACGATACATAAGCGCTCACCGGATTGCCTGGAAGCGTGATGATCGGGATCGCGGGATCGCCCACGCTGCCGAAACCTTGCGGCATTCCCGGTTGCATGGCAACTTTGTGAAAGTGCGCCGTTCCCAACTTCAGAAATGCCGATTTAACAGGATCGTACGCACCCATGCTGACACCGCCGGTTGTGATGATGAGGTCAGCTCGGTGCACTTGATCCTGCAGGATTTCAATCAATGTGTCTTCGTCATCTTGAGCCGGTGGTAGACGGTAGGCAACGGCTCCACTGTCATTAGCAATTGCGGTAATGAGGAAACTATTTGAATCAGAAATCAAACCGAATTTGAGTTCAGTTCCTGGCTCAACAAGTTCACTGCCTGTGGCAACAACCGCAACGCGTGGTTTCGGGATCACTGAAATGACACCGTGTCCCACCGCCGCGATCAAAGCAATCTGACGGGGGCCAATAAACGTGCCTTTTGTGAGCACCAGATCCCCTGACTGCACGTCTTCGCCTTCATGACGAATACAACTTCCCAATTCAATGGACGCACGAATCTGGACGACCTCGCTGCCACCGTCAGTGCTCTCAACCGGGATAACGCTGTCCGCACCTGCCGGCATTGGGGCGCCGGTCATGATTCGGATTGCTTGACCACTTCGCAAAGTTTCCAAAGACTTAAACCCGGCAGGGATGTCATCAATTACGGGCAGCGTAAGGGGAGCATCCTCGCTGGCACCCACCAGATCCGAAGCGATAACCGCGTAGCCGTCCATTGACGAATTATCAAAAGAAGGAAGTGGCCAGCGTGCATAAATATCTTGGGCCAAAACACACCCATTTGCATCTGAGATGGGCAATTCCATTGGAGGAAGTTCGCTGACACTGTCAAGAACTAGGTCAAGGTATTCCGCAACGCTGAGCATGGCTCAACTCTACGCTCTGGGACTCTAGGAACTAAGGAACTAAGAAATTGCCTAACCCCGCCTAGTTTGCGGTCCTATGAGGCAATTTGCATGGCAAGCCAATTGTCGACCCGACTGCGGGGGTCTCAATCTGCTGGTATCCTTGCCTAAATCACAAACTCAGGGGGTAGCCCATGTCGGTCGAAAGTGAAAAAGCAGCTGAGGTACTCCGTACCGTATGGCAGGGAACCCCTGGAGCCATGACTGAAATGGATGAAGAATGCACTCCGAACAAGGTCTGTCGGAATATGAAAGACGTTTCATATGATGGTTTCGCCGAAGAAGGCGTAGACATGGCAACCGCATGGAAGAACAAGCTCGCGCGAGAAGGCAAGCTCGGTTCATCCTCTCTGGGTGACCTCGTTCTGGGCCAAGTGGACTAATTTAGATGGCGTTCGAAGAACTTACCGTTTCACAGCTCACCAGCGATCTGGCGGAACGCGGTTATATCGCCGATCGAGGTTTGGCGACATCACTATTACTTTCACTCAAACTCGGGAAACCTTTGCTCCTTGAGGGCGAGGTCGGCGTTGGAAAGACGGAACTTGCCCGCACTGTTGCCACAATGCTGGGCCGAGAATTAATTCGACTGCAGTGCTACGAGGGCATTGATATGCACCAAGCCCTCTACGAGTGGGACTACGCCCGCCAAATGCTCTTCGTGCGTTCCTTGGCCACGGATGACGCCTCTGACGAGCAACTTTTCGGCCCACGGTTCCTCCTCGAGCGACCACTACTCAAGGCCGTTCGATCCGGGGACCAATGTGTTCTTCTAATCGATGAAATCGACCGAGCCGACGACGAATTTGAAGCATTCCTACTTGAACTGCTCGGTGATTTCCAAGTCACCATCCCCGAGGTGGGAACGATTCAGGCGCAATCCCGACCTATCGTCATCCTTACTTCAAACCGAACTCGGGAACTCCATGACGCTCTCAAACGCCGATGCCTTTACACCTGGATCGGCTTCCCCGAAACCGAACGCGAAATCGAAATTGTCAAATCACGCCTCCCCGAGATTGGACCAGCTCTCGCAAATCAGGTCGTCCATGCTGTCAACCGACTCCGCGCAATGGATCTCGAGAAACTTCCCGGCGTTGCAGAAACTATTGACTGGGCGGAAAGCGTAAGTGCGCTAGGTGCAAAAACCCTTACCGCTGAAGTTGCAATTGACACCCTCGGTGCTGTCGTCAAGGACCGCGATGATTTGGATTTTGCCTCTCGAAGTATTCAGGATGTCATCTCTTAGCGGGTTCGACGAGCTTCTCGTGGAGTTCGGTCAAACACTCAGGCACGCAGGAATATCAATCGGTTCCGACGACATATTGACTTTCTGCTCAGGAGTTTCCGAACTCGATGTCAGCGATCTCATGGACGTCTACTGGGCTGGTAGAGCCACGATGCTACGGCGCCAAGATCAAGTTCCCATCTACAACGCAGTATTTAGGCTATTTTTTCTCAACATCGAAGAAGCAAATACTGACGCCCGGAAACTCACCCTAAGGTCATCATCTACCGCCGGTGCCACCCTTGAGATTCCGAATACTGAAGAGGGAATTCCCGGTGATATCAGCCCCGATGAAATCAAACTCGGTTACTTAGCGAGCACCTCGGATGTGTATCGTTTCAAAGCTTTTTCCGAGTGCTCCGAAGACGAAATTCGCCAGGTAAGAAAAATCATCTCTCGCATGCGTGTTACGCCACCCTTGCGCAGGACTCACCGGATGACCCGCAGTCGCAAGGTCGCCCGACTCGATCTTCGACGCATGGTGCGAGAGAGCATGCGCAAACTTGGCGAGCCCCGCGACCTTGCGTACAAAAAGCGAAAAAACAAGTTGCGCCCACTAGTGCTGATCCTTGACGTTTCGGGCTCAATGGCCGACTACTCCCGCAACCTCCTGCAGTTTGCTTATTGTGCGCGGCGCGCAAATGCCAAAGTTGATGTGTTTTGCTTTGGAACCCGCCTGACCCGCATCACACGGTCCCTGGATCGCCGTAACCCCGACGAGGCGATGCGTCTCGCTGGCGAATCGGTATTCGACTGGGACGGTGGCACCCGAATCGGTGACTCGATCAAGGAATTCACCAAAGATGCCCGCCGGTCACGACTAGGCCGTGGAGCGGTAGTTGTCATTTGCTCGGACGGCCTTGACCGGGGTGAACCAGCGGCGTTATCACAAGCCATGGAAAGCCTTTCGCGAATTGCTTACCGAGTTATCTGGGTCAACCCGCATAAGGGCGATGTCGTGGATTATGTACCTGCTTCCCTTGGCATGATTGTCGCTGAACCTTATATAGACGAGGTGTACTCAGGTCACAATCTTGCTAGCCTTGAGCACCTAGCCAATCGACTCTCGAAAGTGAGATAAGCGTGAGATTCAGTGTTTCTATTCAGGCCGAGGGTGACCGCGAGGTGAGTCTCGAAGAAGTAGTGGAATTGGCCGATGCTGTCGCAGGATTGGACGGAATCGCCTCGGGCTACGGCACCATGGGTTATGGGGCTCAAATAGTTGTGGAAGCTGATGGCTCCAGTGAAGCTGCCGATAAAGCAATAAAACAATTCGCTCAAGCTGTCGAAAAGACGTCACTTCCTTTATGGCCGGTTACCAGTGTGGAAACCCTCGGCGAGGATGAAGACTTTGGCGATCTGGATAGTGACCTTCAGTGATTCGACTCGGTAGTTTGGCCGGTTACGCCTTTGAAGGTCCAAGAACCCTTGCCGGCTGGACTCCGCCAAAAGAGCCGGCTGTTTACGCCATCCTTACCAAGTCAAAGCCTGAGCCTTCACAGGAATTTTCAGTGATCTACGTGGGACATGCAGATGACCTTTCCCAAGTTGGGTTTCCTTTCAAGCATGCGAGAACGGCCGCATGGTTGGAGCGTGCTGGTGGCAAGTTCAACCTGCATGTGTGTTGGCTCAATGCACCCGGGAGCAACCGATCGCATCGGGAACAGATAACGCGCGATCTCGCTTCGGTTTATAACCCAAGCTGCAACGAAGAAAAGTTCGATAAAGCTTGGAAAGCCGAGTGGATTGGAACCTACGATGCCCCCGTTACCGATCCACTCACGACCGGTCGCAAGCCGAACTAATCGATGTCGACGCCCATGGCCTCGATCATGCGTGAGCGCCTGGTACCCATTGCTGGGCGGTTGACGCCATCTGCTTCATGATCTTCATGAACGAAAGTTGCTCCACCAACTATCCCCTCCCCCATGCCGTACAGCAAGGGAAGTGCACCAGCAACAACACGACCTGTGGTGTTTATTGAAGTGAGACCAGGTTCAATCAGGGCAGCATCTTTCTTAATTGCCCAAACTAACTCTGCTGACTCTTCAAGATTGGCAGCAACTTTCTTCAATTGAGACCCAACGATGAATAAGTAGATCGCTAACCCTGCAATAAGCAGAGCAACGTCGATGACCGACCACCACTGCAATGAACTCATGAGCGCACCTTGTCTAGTACTCGTCCGAGGAATAAATGATGTTCAAGACCCTCCGCTAACACTGCTTCCACTCCACCGGCGGTTACGCCAATGAGTGCGGTATCAGCGGTGTTGTTCTTGGCCGCTTCGAGGGTGGCCTTAATTTTTACCACCCTTGAGTGAATGCGATGCACGAATATCACGAGGAGTGTGAGAAGTGCGGCTACCGCCACAACAACCACGATCCCTAAAACGTTTGCGATCATCCATAACTGTTCAGTTTGGGCATCCATGTCAGCCTCCTAACCTTGTACGTCCGCGCTTGAGCCCAGCGATGACTGCCAATGCAGATGTGATTGTTTCGTTGAGCCCAGCCAAACCTGCAGTATTTGTCTCAGCTTGTTCCAAACCTGCGAGAATTTTGCCAGCCTGCGTCCCGATTTTCCATGCGATTACGAGAATCGGAATAACGAGTGCAACAACAACGAGGACGACGACAAGGCCAATGATGTAGCCGATGAGCCAGCCCTCATGTCCGGTGAAATCCATGAATCCTCCTTAAATCGAATTTGCAAAGTCGCGGACAGGGGCCAAACTGGCATTAACCGATGCCACAACCGGAACGACCGTCGAAGTCTGGGCCGCGATCACCTGGACCCCACCGTCGAGCGTGTCCAAGGTCTTTGCGGTCGCGGATAGGTGGCCGATCGCGCGAGAAAGACCGAGTGCGGCGGCACCGATAATCAGTGCCCCAAGAATGAGCGTAATAACTGCATCAATTGGCATAACTTCTCCTATCCCAGCAACTTAGAAACCGGACCGGCATAGCGCACCGCGCCATTGGCTACTTCTTTTATTACATCATCTGTGGTTGCAAGTAACTCTGGCGTCTTGTGCAACGCACCAATGAGTGCAACACCCCCAGCAAGCGTGTCTTGCGCGGCAGCGCGGATTTGCTCGAGTGCTGCGAGTAATCGACTAAGCAAGATCACAAGCAATGGCACCACGACAATGAGGAGAATAAGATTTCCCAACATCCACAGACTCATTTAATTTACCTCCGGACTAACGGCTAGGTGCTGATTGATAGGGCAGGAAGAAACGTGCAAACACCCGTTTTGCGGCCATGGAAAATGCACTGAAACCGATCGCGAGACCGCTGGCCGCTTTTGGCCCCCCAACTGACATTGGATCGCGACCTTCGGCAATAGCTGTCATTCGCATTTTCATGGATCCCGCGGTTTGGGTCACAAGAACCCCGGTGAAGTCCTTAACTAATCCGCGGCCGTACTGAGCAGCGGCGCCTGAAATAGCAAGGTCCATGCTCATGTTGACCCTCGTCTGGCCACCAAGTGGAACGAGGGAGATATCAAGCATTGCACTAGCTGACCCACGACCCTTTTTATCAGCGCCGGAAGCATCAAGCACGATCACCTTTCGGGCGTCATCGCGGCTCTTAATTTTGACCACTCCCGTGAACTCCAACTTCACCGGACCGGCCGAAATTGTGACATCTCCACGGTATTCATCGTCACTCACCTTTTCGGTGAGGTCCGCACCCGGAATGCACGCTGCAACCAGGGGAATATCGTCGAAGAAATTCCACACTTGTTCGACTGGCTGATCCATGTCGAAGGTTTGGGTAATTAACATGTAACCTCCCGCTTGATGAATTTTTCTGGATCTTTTTCAAACGCGACCCGACACCCGGGTGCGCAGAAGTAATAGGTGACTCCTTCATGATCGAACGGCCTGTTTTCTGGGACGCAGGCAACCGTCATATTGCACACCAAGTCAATG
>CANMNM010000077.1 GCA_947499275.1 Actinomycetota bacterium
AGAGGTATCCGTCTGGAGAGTTTCCCAACCAACATCCAGGCGGAGATGGCTTACCGTTATGGATGGAAGCCAATCGTGGGCTTCGCCAAGAACCGCTAGTGCTTTGGCATTCGTTTGGGACAACGCACTTCGTCCGGCCTGAAGATTGGCCGGTAATGCCGGTTGAGTACGTCGGATTCTCCTTAAAGCCATTTGGGTTTTTCCGGCGCAATCCGGCTTTGGATGTTCCTCCATCGAGTACTTGCCACTGATGAATCGAGATAGCCTCGATGATGCAGAGTTGCTGCAGTGGTTTGAGAGTGTCGTTTCTGAGTCAGTTGGCCGATATCCGGGTGATCCAAAGACGGTGAAATATGGGAGTCATCCTCTGCAGGTCATGGACCTGTGGGGTGACCTGACTTCCCAGCTCTGGGTCGTGTCAATTCATGGGGGCTACTTTGCCGCGGAATATGACAGAACCGTCAACGAGCCGTTGTCGCGTCGCTTAGCGTCCGAGGGAATGGCGGTCGCAAACATTGAATATCGCCGAGCAGGTTCTGTCGCTGATCCCCGAGAAACGGTGAATGACGTCCGCGCTGCAATTGCAGAGGTAATACTTCTCGCCCCTGCGGAGAGTCGAGTAGTTGTTATTGGACATAGTGCAGGTGGCTACCTCGCCATCACGGGGGCAATACATGATGGTGTCCACGCGGTCCTCCCCTTGGCACCCGTGACTGACCTCGCCGGAATTGCAATTGGCGGCTGGGATGAGGGAGAGATTGCGAAATGGATCGGAAAGCCTTTGGGTGATACCTCCGGTGTCTGGGAAGAGTTGCAACCAGATCAAATCGGATTGACGCACGCGCCGATGGTTGTGATCCACGGAAGCGACGATCGAGTTGTTCCCGTTGCGCTAACTCGAGAATTTTTGGTGAGGCATAGTGGTGTAAAGCTGGTTGAACTTGCTGAAGTGGGGCACTACGAGTTCCTCGATCCAGAAAGTGACAGTATCGCGACCTTGATTTTTGAGATCCAGAAAAGTTTTCGGTGACGTGCCACATTGCCTAAATCGACCATGCTGCACCATAATGAGGGAACCATGCCAGCCTTTGTTCACCATGTCGAAGTGACCGAGTCAGAGATTGATGCCCTGGCGATCAAGGTTTTGGTGAGTGATTCATCCACGGGAGCCGTTGTCTTATTCAGTGGAGATGTAAGAGACCACGACCATGGGCGGTCTGTAGTTTCTTTGACCTATGAAGGTCACCCATCGGCACAGGAGGTTTTGGAAACCGTGGTTAATGACTTTGCGGAAGACTCAAACGTCACGGGAATTGCCGCAGTTCACAGGGTGGGGGAGATCCCAATTGGCCAGGCTGCATTGGTTGTTGTTGTGGCTAGCTCCCACCGCGGTGACGCTTTTACAGCGGCGGGTGCTTTAGTTGACCTCATTAAAGAGAAACTTCCCGTGTGGAAGCATCAGTTTTTTGCCGATGGAACAGACGAGTGGGTGAATTGCGCGTGAGTGGATCTAAACAACTCGTTGACACTTACGGTCGTGTGCATCGTGATTTGCGCGTGTCATTAACCGACCGTTGTTCACTTCGCTGTACCTACTGCATGCCTGCAGATTTTTCGGATTGGATCGCCAACGACAAACTTTTGTCGACTGATGAACTCATCACGGTAATTGGTCTTTGTGTGGATGCTGGAATCACTCAGGTTCGACTGACCGGTGGTGAACCACTCTTGCGTCGGGACATTGTTGAGGTAGTGCGTCGAATAAACGAATTACCCCAACCACCTCGAATTTCTCTGACAACAAATGCACTGCGGTTGGCCGAGGTTGCTCAGGAACTCAAAGATGCGGGGCTTACGCGAGTCAATGTGTCACTGGACACCCTGGACCCTGTTCGATTTAAAGAGATGACTCATCGTGATCGATTCCATGATGTGATTGAAGGAATCGAGGCGGCTAAGGCGGCCGGTCTTACGCCGCTGAAAGTTAATGCGGTCCTGCTCAAGGGAGTAAATGATGATGAAGCAATCCCGCTCCTGAAACATGCACTGGCCAATGATTGGAATCTTCGATTCATTGAGCAAATGCCACTTGATGCTGGAGACTTGTGGGCTCGCCCAGTCATGGTCACGGCAGATGAAATCCAGAGCGAACTTGAACGTGAATTTGAATTGACCCCGGTACCAAGTCGAGGATCTGCGCCAGCCGAAGAGTTTTACGTTAACGGTGGCCCAGAAACCGTGGGGATTATCGCGAGTGTGACCCGACCCTTCTGTGCAGCATGTGATCGCTTGCGGTTGACTGCCGACGGCCAATTTCGAAACTGTCTCTTTGCCCGTGAGGAAACTGATGTGCGTGCGATATTGCGCTCGGGCCTCCCTCAGTCTGAAATCGATGCAGGAGTGCAGGCAATAATTGAGTCGGTTACTAAGTCAAAGTTACCGGGACATGGAATAAATGACCCTAACTTCATCAAGCCCGACCGCCCCATGAGCGCAATTGGCGGTTAAGTTTAACCCCCAGAAAATGGCGGCATAACATCAATTTGTTGCCCCGAATGAATATCGCAGTCACCCGATCTTCCAAATGAATGACCGTCGACAATAAAAGAGCATTGGGGGATTACCGATGCCAAGCCAGGAATTTGTTGAATCAGCTCAGCCTTAATTTCCATGAGGGACGCAGCTTCGACGGTAAGGAAATCTTGCTTTGCCGCATGGCGCGCGGCGGCATACAAATTAACCGTGACGCTCAACGTGGGGCACCCGGGTGAATCGGGCCGCTCGTCCGTGCGAGCGGTTGACCGCCACCACCCCAGCGGTGTTGCACGATCTCGGCGCAAATACTAATTGCAGTTTCTTCGGGCGTGCGAGCGCCGATATCGAGTCCAATTGGTGAATGTATGCGCGCAAGTTCAGAATCAGAAACGCCAGCCTCTCGCAATCGGGTGATTCGATCTTCGTGGGTGCGCCGTGAACCCATTGCACCTATATAGCCAGCTTTGGTTCCTAGTGCGACTTTCAGAGCGGGGACATCAAACTTTGGATCGTGTGTAAGGACGGCAATGACGGTTCGTTCATCAACTTCCTGTTGCTCAAGCCAGCGGTGTGGCCAATCAACAACAACCTGGTCAGCTTCCGGAAAACGTTTGGCCGTGGCAAAAATTGGACGGGCATCGCAGACCGTCACGACATAGCCGAGCAGTTTGGCGACCCGAACCAAAGCTGCTGAAAAATCGATGGCCCCAAAAACAAACATTCGCGCCGGTGGGGCAAAGCTCGCCACGAATACGGTTAACCCTTCACCGAGGCGTTCACCTTCGGGTCCGTATTCAATTGTTCCCGTGAGCCCGGCGGCCAGCATGCCGAGTGCATCGTCTCGGACCGTTTCATCGAGGCGATCGGTTCCCAGCGAACCCGATGTTGAATCCGGTTGAATCACTAAATGTCGGCCAACAAAATGCGGACCCTTAATTATTGTTGCGATGCAGACAGGATCTCCTTGTTCAATTCGAGCGGCTATCTCAGGCAGCTCTGGCCAGGTATCTTTATTTACCGGCTCAACAAATACTTCGAGGATTCCGCCACAGGTCAGCCCTACCGCGAATGCATCATCGTTGCTGACCCCGTAATGTTCAAATCGGGGAATGCCGTCCGCGATTACTTCATTGCACACTTCAAAGAGAGCACCTTCCACGCACCCGCCACTGACACTTCCAACAGCTTCACCTTCGGGGGTAACCAACATGGACGCTCCCGCTGGTCTCGGGGCGGAGCGCCAGGTCTGGACAACGGTCGCCATCGCAGCACCACCAGATTGATGAGCGGCTAATAGTTCTGTGATTACTTCTCGCATGGTGATCCGAGTCTAAGTCCATGCCATTGAATTATTCAATTATCCTGTATTGCGCCCTCGCTTGGCTATCATCCATATATTCGGCAAGGGTCGGTATTTGGCAGGGGTCGGCATGGCAAACAAATCCAGGAAAAGGTGATTGATGTGTACGACATCGCTTTGAGTGTCGCGGCATGTGTTCGCTCGGGGACACGAGCCGATATTGCCTGGATGGTGTTGCCTACCGCATCTGATCAAGCATTGGCTTTGACCCCGGGTGGGGGAAGAATCGGCCGGTTAGCGTTTGGAGCTTTTGACGGTCTGTTGACCGACGCGGCGGCCCGACACCTGCCCACGGGTCGCCTCATTGATCACGTGGTGAGCGAGATGGAAAGCCCCATTTGTGAACTTCCCGCAGGGACCGCGGTCAAGTTCCTCATAGTTCCAGCGGACCAGTTCCCCTCCCAGACTTGGGCGCTCTTGCTTGATCACAGCCCGCTGGTCGTTGTAGCCTCAATGTCGGAGGACATGGTTACGGCCATAAATGTTGAGGCTGGCGGCGCCGATGCACGGCCAATGGTGAACGTGGAAATCGACTCGATCACCACGGTCCTGGCACCCATCCCCCGATTGATCATTGCGGGAGTCGGCCCCATCGCCGACGCGCTCGCCGCGCAGGCGGCCCTACTCAAATGGAAGGTTGCTGTTGAGCCCCGCCCCAATGCGGTGGCAGGGCTGGCTGCCACTCTCTCTCCGATCGATTCTGTGGTCGTGATGGGACATGACATCGAAGTTTCATCGGGGTGTCTGATGGCCGCTTTGGAAAGTGACGCGGGGTATATCGGCGCCCTGGGGTCGTTGGCCATGCAGAACTCCCGGGCCGATTGGCTCGCTTACCGCGAGGTCACGGATCTGTCCAGGGTGCATGGACCGGCCGGCCTTGATATCAAGGCTGCCACCCCCGAGGAAATCGCGGTCGCGATCGTGGCCGAGGCAATTGCGGCTCATCGGCAATAATTTTTTGTATTTGCCGTGCGGATTCCTTATTTGAGTCATAGGCTATTAAACGTTTCGCTAGCAACAAGTATCCAGGGAAGCACGTCAACTGAAGGGGCTAAACATGCCGGTTGAATCCTCAGGGCAGGAACGCGGGAACCCGCGCATGTTTGCCCTCATTGAAAACTCCCCGAAAACAGGTGATAGCCCAACAGTGTGGGCATTTCCACAGTTCGTTGAATTCCTGAAAGTTGCCGGTCAGCCTGTTCAAGGCCCTTGGCCGCCACACCAAGAGCCGCGCCCTGATCCTGATGCAGATTCCATGCCAACAGCAGTCCCCGACACCGGTCACTAAAGCAGAAGAGGAACGAATGTATCCGTCACGATTTTCCTACGACGCACCAACTTCTGTCGAAGAAGTAATTGCGATCCTTGACCAAAATGGTGGAGAAGCAAAAGTATTAGCCGGAGGCCAGAGCCTGATCCCGATGCTCAAACTTCGCTTCGCCTCTCCAGCGCGCGTCGTTGATATCAATGGGATTCCTGGTCTTGAGTATCACCGCCTTGATCCCGATGGCACTTTGCGCATTGGGGCGCTATGCCGACACGAGGATCTGGAATTCAGCAAACTTCTTGGCAATTTCCCCACATTGGCTCAGGCATCGTCCCTTGTTGCGGATCCAATCGTGCGAACACGTGGAACTTTTGTTGGTTCACTGTGCCACGCTGACCCACAGGGAGACTGGTCCGCAACCATGATTGCCCTTGGTGGAAAAATCATTGCGCAAGGACCAAATGGTCGTCGGGAAATTGAAGCCCGCGATTTCGTCCTCGGTCCATTCGTCAATGCCCTCGCATTTAACGAGGTTGCTGTGGAAGCAATCGTTCCGCCGGCCAAAGGTAAAGCCCTCGGCGGTTACTTAAAGTTGGAGCGTCGCGTCGGTGACTTCGCCACTGCCTCGGTTGCTATAGCTCTCGACGTGGACGGTGACATTGTGACGCGCGCCGGGTGCGCACTCGCTGGAGTAGGCGGCCGGACCATCGATGCAAACGATGCAATCTCAGTACTGGTCGGCAAGTCTCTGACTGCGGAGAGCATAAAAGAAGCAGCCGAAGCGGTTGCTGCTGCAGCAGAGCCACGTACCGATCACAGAGGATCGGGCTCCTACAAGCGTCACATCGTGGAAACATTTGTCACTCGAATACTGTCCAACATTGCCAATAGCGAGCAGAAAGCAGCCTGAACATGACTAGCCTCTATGACGAAGTACAGGCAGCGCCCGCTGCTGGAGTAGAAGTTCGCCGGATCACGGTTAATGTCAACGGAACAGATAGAACCGTTGATGTAGAGCCTCGGCTGCTCCTTGCGCACCTGTTGCGCCAAGCATTGCAACTCACCGGAACGCACAGTGGTTGCGACACGTCCGGTTGCGGCGCGTGTACCGTTTTAATGGATGGTCGCCCCGTCAAGAGTTGCACCGTGTTGGCGGTTCAGGCAAATGGTCGAGAAGTAGAGACGGTGGAAGGCCTTGCAACCGCGAGCGAATTGCACCCCATTCAAGAAGGCTTCAAAGAGGAGCACGGTCTCCAGTGCGGATTCTGCACCCCCGGCATGATGCTCTCGGCTAAGGCGCTTCTTGAACGAAACCCCGATCCCACCGAAGACGAAGTTCGTTGGGCATTGTCTGGCAACCTATGCCGCTGCACCGGATACCAAAACATCGTTAAGTCAGTCCTTTGGGCTGCAAAGAAAATGCGCGAACAAAACCAGGAGGCATAATGGCACCGCTTGACGAACTCAAAATCGGTGGAATGGGTGCGAGCCGCCGCCGGGTAGAAGACAACCGCTTTATTCGTGGCAAGGGTCGCTATGTCGATGACATTGTGCTG
>CANMNM010000078.1 GCA_947499275.1 Actinomycetota bacterium
TGTGTGGGCACATACCACCGACGGAATCCGCGGTTTCATTGTTCCAACAAATTCGCCAGGTTTTACGGCGAATATCATCCATAAGAAGATGTCTTTGCGCGCATCGGTCACCAGTGAGTTGGTCTTCACCGACGTCCGCCTCCCAGCCGATTCAATGCTGCCTGGGGTCAAAGGCCTCCGTGGACCACTGAGTTGTCTCAATGAAGCCCGGTTTGGAATTGCATTTGGCGCAATGGGCGCGGCTCGCGACTGCCTAGAAACCGCATTGGACTACTCGATTAATCGAATTCAATTTGACCGTCCCATTGCCGGCTATCAACTCACCCAAAAAAAGTTGGCAGATATGACGTTGGAGCTCGGTAAGGGAATGCTCTTGGCTTTGCACCTGGGCCACCTAAAAGACACAGTCGGAGTCTCCCCCGAACAAATTTCAATGGGGAAACTCAACAATGCGCGTGAAGCGCTCAAGATTGCACGTGAATGTCGGAGCATTCTTGGTGGAAACGGCATCACTTTGGAGTACCCCATTATTCGTCACATGAATAATCTGGAGTCAGTTTTCACCTATGAAGGAACAAATGAAATGCACACCCTCGTCATTGGACATGCGCTCACGGGTATCGCAGCATTCAAGTAAAACTTATCTGCTTAAGCTGTTAGTCTGAACTTTCTGGTGATGTAGCCCTACTGGCTTTTGAACGCTTTGCCGCGTTGGTCAACGTTCGAACTAATACCCCGATAAAGACTAAGTCGAGAACCATTTGCCCCATTGCGACTGACCGTGCCGGAATCGAACTTGGCGCAATATCGCCAAAACCAACTGTTGCCAGGATGGTTAGTGAGAAATACATTGAGCTAAAAGGTGTGAGAACCTCGGTAAATGCTTCTGGGTCCTGCAGTGAAATCAGTGAGTAGATACTGGCAAAAATAGCTAACAGAAGAATTCCTGAGGACAACATGGCTTCACCGGCTCGAATCCCGGGGAACTGGGATTTTTGAACGGCTCGGATCGACCGAAGGAAAAAGGCGACGTAGATCGATGCCAAAAAAATCATGCCAATGATCACACCTACCGACTGAAGGTTTTCCTCTTTCGGCGAGCGACTCAGGATGAAAGAAATAAGCAAGACCAGGCCGATGGTACGCAAAAGAGTGAAAAAAACCTCGTGAGCCAAATCCTTTTTGTCTATCTTCCTCGATGTACCGACTTGTGGGCTCGGTGTCATTGTTTTCCTTCGCTTCCTAATCCAATGCAGCAAGTTGGCCGCATGCCCCATCAATTTCACTGCCCCGCGTGTCCCGCACAGTGACCTGGATTCCTTCAGACTTCAAAATTCGTACGAAAGCGCGTTCATCTTCTGGGCGCGATGCCGTCCACTTAGACCCTGGCGTGGGATTCAGTGGAATGAGATTCACATGAACTAATTTCCCCTGCAGACGCTTCGCTAACAGTTTTGCACGCTCAGCTTGATCATTAATGTCCCTGATGAGCGCGTACTCGATGCTCACTCGTCGTTTCGTAACATCGGCGTATTCCCAAGCAGCGTCGAGTACTTCTTCGACCGACCAGCGGGTATTGATGGGAACCAATGTATTTCGCAATTCGTTATCGGGCGCATGCAATGAGACGGCTAATGTCAAGGGAAGACCCTCTGTTGCCAACTTTCGCATTTTGGGCACCAGTCCAACTGTTGAAACGGTCACTCCCCGGGCACTGAGTCCAAGACCAGATGGACTCGGATCAACAATCCGATGCACGGCACCCATGACCGCTGCGTAGTTGGCCATTGGTTCACCCATGCCCATAAACACAATATTCGATACGCGACCCGGTCCTCCAGCAATCTCATTACGTGCCAGAGATTGGGCGCCGGCAAGTACTTGACCGAAAATTTCAGCTGAAGAAAGATTTCGAGTCAACCCTGCTTGACCAGTAGCACAGAATGGACAGTTCATCCCACAACCGGCCTGTGAAGAAATACAAATGGTCACCCGGGATGGATAGCGCATCAGGACGCTTTCCACTAAGGAACCGTCATGCAATTTCCACAGGGTCTTGACGGTCTCTCCGTTATCGCACTCAATTGAGCGCACAGGGTCGAGGATTTTGGGGAATAGTTCACTGCCAATCTGCAACTTGGCCGAATCCGGTATGTCACTCCACTGCCCAATATCAGTCTCAAGGTGCTCAAAAACATGCCGAGAGATTTGGTCGGCACGAAAACCCGGCATTCCCATAGCAATCAATGCTTCTTTGCGCTGGGCGACGCTCAAATCGAGAAAATGAGTGGGAGGCTTACCCCTTTTGGGTGACTCAAAAACCAATTCTCCCGGTGCTGGCATCAGACACCTGACCCAAGAAAAATACTAAAAAGCACCCATGAAACGAATGCATTCGGGATAAGTGAGTCCAACCTATCCATAATTCCACCATGCCCAGGGACGGTTGTTCCCATATCTTTAACTTCTAGATCTCGTTTGATAGCACTTTCGATGAAGTCTCCACCCGTTGCGCCAATTGTCATGACGAGCCCGGCGATTAAGCCCTGCCACCAAGGTGCATCAAAAATATAGATGAAGGCGAGAATTCCAACGATTGACTGGAGCGCAATTGACCCGCCTAATCCTTCCCATGATTTCTTGGGACTGATCTGTGGCGCCATGGGATGTTTTCCGATGAAAATACCAACAACATATCCACCGATGTCATTGGAAACAGTCAGTAGGACGAACACGAGGACCCGCCAAGGTCCATTATCTGCAGCGAGAGAGAGCATGAGAAATGCCGCCATGAATGGTAAGTACACAACGAGCAACACGGAAACACTTATGTCAGCTACAAAACCTTCGGATCCCTTTCGAAGTCGCCAGATCATGACCGACAGGATGGCTATCCCAGTTGTTGCCAGTTGCGCTTCAAACCCCCATATGTAGGCAACGCTGGGGATTACTGCCGTCGCTAAATAGACCGGAGTGCGGGCAACATGAATGCCTTTTGATTGAAGCACCGTAACAAATTCATGGACGGCAACTAAAAGAGCCACGACGGCGACAACACCAAATAGCCATTTAATGGTGAATAGCGAGACTATTACGAGGACAGCAAGCACGACCGCAGAAACAATGGCGGCCGGAAGGTTGCGCCCTGTCTTAATTCTGCGTTTCTCACTCATACGTTAAACCTCGAGCAGTTCTGCTTCTTTGTTCTTGAGAATTTCATCAATGTGCTCGGTATGTTTGTGCGTTACTTCGTCGAGGCTTTTTTCTGCTCGACGTACTTCGTCTTCACCGGCAGTTCCATCTTTTTGCATTGACTCGAGAGCCTCTTTGGCACCGCGACGGATATTGCGGATTGATATCTTGGCGTCTTCGCCTTTGGTTCGAGCGGTCTTAATGTATTCCTTTCGCCGCTCCTCCGTTAGTTGCGGCAAAGCAACTCGAATAACGTTTCCATCGCTTGTGGGATTGATTCCCAAATCGCTGTCGCGGAGCGCCTTTTCAATTGCAGCTGCAGCACCTTTGTCGTATGGAGTAATGAGAATCATGCGAGCCTCGGGAGTCACGAATGAAGCGAGTTGATTGAGCGGGGTAAATGTTCCGTAGTAGTCAACGTTGATCTTGGTGAACATTGCCGGTGTGGCTCGCCCCGTTCGAATCGTGCTGAAGTCTTCCCTCGCAACAGAAATTGCCTTGTCCATTTTTTCCGCCGCTTCGAGTAATACTACGTCGATATCGTCGCTCATTGTCATTCCTTTCGAAAGTGCACTGGTTCAGTTACTAATGAGTGTTCCAATTGCTTCGCCGCGAACAGCGCGAGCAATATTTCCCTCTTCCAACAAATTGAACACGACGATCGGAAGATCGTTGTCTTGACACAGGCTAATTGCAGTCGCGTCGGCTACTTTAAGCCCTTGCGCCAAAACTTGAGCCGGTGTGAGCCGATCAAATTTAACGGCTTCTGGGTTGGTCCGCGGATCACTGTCATAGACGCCGTCGACACCTTTTGCCATGAGCACGACTTCAGCGCCGATCTCGAGTGCTCGTTGAGCAGCAGTTGTGTCGGTCGAGAAATAGGGCTGTCCAAGACCAGCACCAAAGATCACAACTCGACCCTTTTCAAGGTGCCGGATGGCCTTACGCGGAATATAGGGTTCAGCTACCTGGCCCATAGTTATTGCGGTCTGAACCCTTGTATCTATTCCTGCCTTTTCACAGAAATCTTGGAGGGCCAGACAGTTCATGACGGTCCCAAGCATGCCCATGTAATCGGCCCGAGCGCGTTCCATACCGCGTTCGGACAACTGGGCGCCGCGGAAGTAATTACCTCCACCGATCACCACCGCAACTTCAATGCCGGAATTTACAACCGACTGGATTTGTCGGGCGATCGAAGCAACTACGTCGGGGTCAACCCCCAGTGAACCTTCCCCGGCAAATGCTTCTCCACTGAGTTTGAGTAGTACTCGCTTCCAGCCACCCTCAGGGGCTGAAGGCCACATATCGATCACGCCTTCAAGGGTTGATTGAACTGATGCCGAGGGCTCTTTCACGCTCAATCTCCTTTGATTGCGATCTGTGTGCTACTGGCCTGGTTCAAATCTCGCGAAGGCGGTAACGCTCGTTCCTGCATCAGCGAGAACTTGTGCCACCGTCTTTTTGTTGTCCGTCACACTTGACTGCTCAAGAAGAACTACGTCCTTGTAGTAGCCATTAATCCGACCTTCAACAATTTTTGGCATTGCCGCTTCAGGCTTTCCTTCTTCTTTCGCGGTCTCAGATGCAATCCGACGTTCGTTTTCCACGACTTCTGCCGGAACTTCTTCGCGGGTGAGATACAGCGGACGCATAGCGGCGATTTGCATTGCCACACCTCTTGCGGCGACCTCGTCACCTTCATAGGCCACGAGCACACCAACCTGTGGTGGCAAATCCGATGCTCTCTTATGAAGATACAGAGCAACCGGAGCTCCAAGCACGCTGACACGACCCAATTCGACTTTTTCGCCAATTACTCCAGCGAGGTTGCTAATTGCGCTCTCGGCAGTTTCACCATTTGACAATTTAGTCGCCAAAAGGGTGTCTGCATCAGCTACCTGGTTTGCGTTAGCCGCTGAAGCAAGCTGATCCGCGAGTGTCAGAAAATCGACACTCTTAGCAACAAAGTCCGTCTCACACAACAGTTCAATGAGGGCGTTGCCTTCGGCTGCAACGATTCCATTTGATGTGGTGCGTTCGGCTCCCCGCTTTGCAGCCTTGGCTGCCCCAGAGATTCGCAATGCTTCAATCGCTTTGTCAAAATCACCGTCTGTTTCAACAAGTGCTTTCTTGCATTCCATCATTCCTGCGGATGTTGCTTCGCGCAAACGCTTTACGTCGGCGGCGCTAATACTTGACATGTTTTTGGTTGTCCTTTTCTCAATGATCGTGTGGGTGTTTTTTAACCCATTGCGGAAATTTAGTTTTCAGTTGGTGGCGTGGCGACTTCAGCAGCAGGAACTTCTGCGACTACAGCTTCTGTGCCTGCGAGCAATTCGCGTTCCCATTCGGCCAGTGGTTCGACAACCTCAGAGGTTGCTCCACCAGCACGGATCATGAGGCCTTCGGCAACAGCGTCGGCGATTACACGGGTAAGCAGTGCGACGGCGCGGATAGCATCGTCATTCCCGGGAATCGGATAGTCGACAACGTCAGGATCGCAGTTTGTGTCAAGCATCGCGATGACAGGGATTTTGAGTTTGTGCGCTTCACCAACAGCGATGTGCTCCTTGTTGGTGTCAACAATCCACACGGCACTGGGGATTTTCACCATGTCACGGATACCACCAAGAACATGTTCCAACTTGATCTTTTCACGGCGAAGGACTAAGAGTTCCTTCTTGGTGAGATTTGATCCTGCGACGTCATCGAAGTCAATGACTTCAAGTTCCTTGAGACGCTGTAGACGCATGTGAACGGTTTGGAAGTTCGTGAGCATGCCGCCGAGCCAACGGTGATTCACATAGGGCATACCGACGCGAGTGGCTTGATCAGCAATTGCCTCTTGGGCCTGCTTCTTTGTGCCGATGAACATGATGCTGCCACCGTGGGCAACGGTCTGCTTTACGTACTCATAGGCGTTGTCAATGTAGGACAGCGACTGCTGCAAATCGATGATGTAGATCCCATTGCGCTCGGTGAAGATAAAGCGCTTCATTTTGGGGTTCCAACGACGGGTTTGATGCCCGAAGTGAACGCCACTATCGAGTAGTTGGCGCATTGTTACTGTTGCCATGGTGGTACTCCTTGCAGGCGCACTGCGCCCATAATGCGACTTTCGCCGCTCACGGTTGTTCGGAATTACTGGTGTAACTCCCCTGGTGACTTCGCCCTTGCACCCACAGCGAACTGTGGACCGTTCAAGGCGCGGCCGGACTACCGGATTAAGTCACGCGAATTTGCACCTCAGATTGGGAGACCAGATTTTTTGGAACCGGTTTCTCATCTGCAGTGCCCCCCGAGTGTACGGGCATCCACAGTGGAGAGAACAGGTGCCCTGTAGGTCACAATCCCCGGTGACCCATGGTGAATAGTTGGGCGCTTCAGCGAGGCTGAACACATGAATATTCCTCCATGGGCGCCCGTATTGTCCGTATTCTGGATTATCCCTGTTCTCACCTCGGTATCGAGTGTGGCCGCCGGGGATCAGTCCCAATGGGGTCTCCCCCTGCCAGGGG
>CANMNM010000079.1 GCA_947499275.1 Actinomycetota bacterium
TCACGTGACATCACTCCCGAACAAGCAGTCTCGGTGCTAAATGGCGCCCCGGGAGTTGTGCTCACTGACGTTCCCACGCCACTGCAAGCGGCGGGAGCAGACCCAACATTCGTCGGGCGAATCCGTCAAGACCAGAGTGCACCGGGGAACAAGGGACTTGTGTTTTTTGTGAGCAGTGACAATCTCCGCAAGGGTGCAGCACTTAATGCGGTGCAAATTGCCGAACTACTTGTTTAACGTGTAATTAAGATTTAGGTAATCGGCTGAGTAGATTTGTGAAATTAACCCAACGACATTTGGCGTAAAGTATTCGTCAGTTCGTGTTCCGGCGTGAGTTAATTTCTTGCTGTAAAACTGTCCGTCAAGATCTGGCGTACTCGTTAATTGAGCGACTTTATCCCACGATTGATCTAAGTCTTCTAGGTGAATTATTGAATCAAAATTCACGATACCAAAACCAATGTGATCACTTTGCCTGCGCCAATGGGGATCTTGGTCACGAGAAGATTGGTCGGCGATCACCCCGAGGAACTCTTCAAAAGTCACTGTGTCAGCAGTTTTGCCGCCTAGCGCTTCAGTGATTCCTTCACTTTGTCGAAGGCCCTGCATGATTTTTTCTAGGTAACCGCTCAGCGCTCGCGTTCCGGGATTGCGAACAACCGTGAAACGCTTGTAGTCCTTGCCGGTGAATACCTCCTCCAACAGGTCACTGGGAAGTTGATAAGGACGCACATGTGCACCGGATTTCATCCCGTTGTGGGGCTTGTCCAAAAAACGTTGGGCGTGGATTTCATTGAGTCGGGCGCCCTCGAGGGCGCCAAGGGTTGCTTTCATGGTTCCACAACCAGCTTTGGGCACTTCCACATAAACATATCTATTCACCAAGGAGATATGGGTGTGAAAGTTAACGGATCGCCATCCCATGGACTTGACGTATTCCCGAGTTGTTGGGCCCAAGTCACTGCGGGCTGGCCGTCGATCAATCACCCTGAAACTTTAGGCAACGCCACCTGAAAGATTTTGTCGGGGTGGCGGGATTCGAACCCACGGCCTCTTCGTCCCGAACGAAGCGCGCTACCAAGCTGCGCCACACCCCGCAAAAATCGTCTGCACGAGAATTGCCAGAATCGAGCAGCGTCAGTTCGCCCCCCAACTCTAGCGAACCGAAAGTTTGGGAAATAATTCGGTGACCCGAGCACAAAGTGTTCACAGAGAACTGGCCAGTTACGAAAGGTGGCGAATATGAGTACCGCAGATGTCACCAGATATTTCAAGGGATTTGATGCCCCGCAACGCTCGGCCCTTCAAACAGTCCGTTCGGTCATTGTTGCCGCGTTACCCTCCGGTGAGGAGGTAATTGCATGGGGAATGCCCAGTATTCGAATCTCCGGGGTTTTAGTGCTGAGTTATGCAGGGTTTAAGAATCACAACACGATCTTTCCCGGGGTGGGTGCGCCATTTGAAGGATTTGGGCCTGATGTGGAAAAGTATCGGGCGACAAAAGGCGCTTTGAAGTTTGCGAAAGATGAAACGTTCCCATCCTCGTTGATAAAGAAAATCATCCGGTATCGAATCGTCGAGATCAATGAAAGTTTTCCCAAAAAGGGCGGGGAGTTTAAAGAGTTTTATGCATCGGGACGACTGAAGGCTGAAGGCACCATGAAAAAGGGTGAACTACATGGCGCCTGGAAGTGGTACCGAACTGATGGAAGTCTGATGCGTTCAGGGAATTTTAAGAATGGCGTCAAGACGGGTGAGTGGGTGACATTCACGCGTGAGGGAAATCCACACAAGGTAACTCAGTTTTAGGTGTAACTCGCGAAGAATTTATGTCCGTGAAGTGAGCGTGATCAGGGTCGCTTCTGGCGGACATGCAAATCTAAAAGGTGCGTAACGCGAACACCCCAGCCCGGCCGAAACATGCAGAGCAGAGTTGTGGTGACTGGACAGTCCGCGTGCCCGTTTGGTATCAAGATCGCAATTGGTTACGAGGGCTCCGTAGCTCGGAACCCGAAGCTGTCCGCCATGAGTATGACCGGCAAGAATTAATTGGGTGTTGTCCGCTGCCATTGCGTCGAGGACTCGAAGGTAGGGCGCGTGAACAACTCCAAGAGTGAGATCGGCTGCACCATTGAAATTGTTCGTGATTGCGTTGTAGTCATCCCGGTCAATGTGTGGGTCGTCGACGCCTTTGACACTGATGAGTCGTCCGTCTACTTTCCAATCCACTTGAGTGTTTGTTAAGTCGAGCCATCCACGACCTGTCATGCCGCTGGCCAGGGGTTCCCAATCCAACATCTGTCGTGTTGGCGTGAGTTGGCTTGGCCCAGAAAAGTATTTAATCGGGTTAATTGGTTTTGGTGCGTAGTAGTCGTTGCTGCCCAAAACGAAGGCGCCGGGAAGGTCCATAAGAGGATCAAGCGCTTCTAGTGCACTGGGAACACCGTTTTCATGTGAGAGGAAATCACCGGTTGCCACAACAGCATCGGGGGAAAGTGATGCTAATGAGGACACCCACTGGGATTTGATTTTTTGTCCGGGGATCATGTGCAAATCAGAAATATGAAGGAGACGAATTGGTGCTTGGCCCGGTGAAAGCACGGGAACATGAATTCGGCGAAGGGTGAATCTCTTTGTCTCAAGGTGTGCGTAGGTCAACGCCCCAATGCCGGCGGCGGCGGTCACTCCCAGCGCCTTGATTGTTGAAACCATGTGACCATATTCCCACCCGGCACAACGCAGTGGAACAATGCCCGTATGTCTACTGACCTAAAGGCTCAACTAAAAGCTGATTTGACCACCTCGATCAAAGCGCGTGATGAACTCAAGTCGGCGACCCTGCGCATGGTGCTCACGGCAATCACAAATGAAGAGGTCTCTGGGAAAGAGTCAAAGGTTCTCACAGAGGAAGAAGTGCTGACGGTACTTGCGCGCGAAGGGAAGAAGCGGCGCGAGAGCGTTGTGGCCTATACGGATGCAAATCGCCCAGAGCTGGCGGCGCGCGAGAATGCAGAGCTCGAAATTATCTCCGCGTACCTGCCAGATCAGTTAAGCGAGGCGGAGGTTGAAGCAATTGTTGCGGCAGCGGTGGACCAAATCTCCGGAAATGGAGTTACCGGTGGGGCCGCGATTGGTGCGGTCATGAAAATTGTTCAGCCGCAGGTGAAAGGGCGTGCCGATGGCGGGCTCGTGGCGAGTTTGGTGAAGAAAGCCCTCAACAGTTAGGGAGTTGGGTTCTCAAATACTTCATCGGCAGGTCTTGATGGTTCACCCGGCCTTTGGAGTGAGTCCGGATCGGAATTGTCAAAAGTTGTTTCACCTTCGGGAATGAAAATCTCTTGGGAAAGTTGTTCCGGCGAAAGCGTTCCGTAAGGCGCGACGGAGAACTGGGTGCGCAAGTCAAAATTGACAATTGGGAGATTGGCAGATGCAGCCAACATGGATTCTCTCCAAATAGGACCGGGGAGTGTCCCACCGTAAACCTGTCGGTAATACGTCCCATTAATGGTGATGTCTTTGAGAGGGAACGCGTAACCTCCGCGCGGATCGCCAACCCATACGGCTGAGGCGACTTGAGGTGTAAAGCCGGCGAACCAGACCGCCGCTGATTCGTTTGTGGTTCCCGTCTTTCCGGCGACCGGCCGGTCACCCAGATTCATTGCGGCACCTGTTCGTCCGGGGATGAATCCGTCGACGACTCCGTTGAGCATCACGGTGACACCGTCAGCAACTTCCCGTTCCAACACTTGGCGGCAGTCACCATTGGGAATCGGGAGTTTCGCTCCATCGCGATCCCGAATTTCAAGAATGGGAACAGGTTCGCAATAGCGACCGTGGGCTGCAAAAGTTGCATAAGCATTTGCCAAGGAAAGTGGCGCAATCTCCATGGTTCCTAGGGTGAAAGAAGGTACTCGCAGGAGCGGTTCACCGTTGCCGAGTGTGACTCCAAGTGATTCAGCGATGTCTGCGGGCCGACAAATGCCGGTGCGTTCCTCAATTGCCATGAAGTAAGTATTTGTTGAATATGCCGTTGCCTGCGGCATATTAAGAGTGCCAGAGGTCGTTGAATTGTTCACTGTTACCGGTTCGTAGATCGCGCCCGTCTCACAGTTTCTAAAGTTGACAAATGTGTTGGGACTTGGTGCATCGATGTATTCATTCGGTGAGATACCCGCCTCAAGTGCTGCGGCAAGAGTGAATATTTTGAATGTCGAGCCGGCCTGCATTCCAATAGTGCCACCCATGCTTTGCGGTGCGTTGTAGTTGTAGGTGGTATTCCCTTTTCCAGCCGTTCCCCAGTCGCGGTTTTGGGTCATGGCAATTATTTGTCCGGTGCCAGGTTGGATCATTGAGATGGCTGCAGCTTTGCCACTCAGGTCATCAATGGGAATCGTTGAGTTAACGATCTGGGTTACTGCTTTTTGTACCGTGGGGTCAAGTGTGGTTGTGATGGTATAGCCGCCTCGACGAAGGAACGCTTCCCGCGCTTCGGGGGTCTCGCCGAAAATACTGTTTTGACGGATTGATTGCAGAACGTAATCGCAGAAGAATGGTGCGTAACTTGATGTGCAGCCATTAGAGACCTGAGCAGGTTTGAGGAGTTCCTGCATCGGAATTTTTTGGGCACGTTCGGCATCGTCCTGTGAAATGTAGCCCAGGGAAGCCATACGATTTAGGACAACATCGCGGCGCTCTGCAGAGAGCTCTGGATTGCGAATTGGATCGTAGGTAGTCGGCCGCTGAACAATTCCGGCGAGGGTGGCGGCTTCCGCGAGGGTTAGGTCGGCTGCTGGTCGCGAAAAGTAGCGCCGTGAAGCTGCTTCGATTCCATAAGCACCGGATCCGAAGTAGGCAATGTTGAGATAGCGGGAGAGAATCTCACCTTTGGTAAATCGTTTCTCCAGGGCAAGTGCTAATCGAACCTCTTTGATTTTGCGAGCAGAACTATCACCGCGTGCAGCGTCAAGTTCCTCGGCGCTGGTTGCCTGATTCACCAAAACATTCTTGACGTACTGCATGGTCAGGGTGGAAGCACCTTCCGAGATCTCACCGGAGCTGGCATTAGATGCTGCCGCCCGCACGATCCCTCGGAAGTCCACGCCATTGTGGTCAAGGAAGCGCGCGTCTTCCACCGCGACCATTGCTTGGCGCATAATTGGGGCAATACTTTCCAGAGGGACTTCAATTCGATTTTGGTAGTAAATGGTGGCCAGAACGGAGCCGTCGGAAGCAAGAATGACACTGCGCTCAGGTAGGGGCGGCGTGTTCAGTTCGTCAGGGAGCGACTCGAAGTCCCGGACCACGTCGCGGGTGAGCACTCCGAGGCTGCCTGCGAACGGGATGAGCATGAGCCCCACCAGCAGGCCGGCAAGGACGGAAATCCCCGCAATTGCCCCTATCGAGGCCGCAAGTGCGCCTGTGGTGCGTCGCTCCGGGGGCATAATCATCAGACGTCAAGGGTAGAACCCTCGTTCCCGATTTCCAAAGCCATCCCGTCTTTCCCGACCCCGACGGCTTTTCAAGTGAATTCTTGGGGGACTTTGTGCAAACTTTCCCAAAACAAAAACCTATTGACTCTGAGTTGTCAGCGGAGCATAGTTCGACCTGAAGTAGTGACCGGCAAATATACCCCCAGGGTTTTGCAGGGGGTATCTAAATGAGGGGTTTGCGCACATATGTCGATTGCAACCGAATGGGCCATCAACGCAGCTTGTCGCAATACCGACCCGGACACACTTTTTGTTCAAGGGGCCGCTCAGAACCGCGTAAAGGCGATTTGTTTGGGCTGTGAAGTACGCACCGAGTGTCTCTCCGATGCACTGGATAACCGGGTTGAATTTGGGGTGTGGGGCGGTATGACTGAACGGGAGCGTCGGGCACTGCTTCGTCGTCGACCCAATGTGAGTTCCTGGAAGACACTTCTCATGAGTGCTCAAAACGAATATGAGCGCCAGTCATTCCTGAGTGCAACCGACCGCGCTTCGTAATTATTAGCCAAACTAACGAACTACCAGGTGATCCCCTGGTTCGCTAAAGCTGCACCAATTTCACGCAACCCGTCTAAATCATGTACGTCTTGAGCCATCGCGGGAATCGGCTGCACGGCAACATCTGGATGCGCTGCGGTGAAACGCATTGCAAGGTGTTTTTGACGCTCTTTAATTTCCATTCGCTGAGCATGAAGCTCTAGGAGTGCTGCGCTCAAGGGTCCTCGACCTTCTGCCGTTAATTTTTGGGCGGCCGCTAATACTTGATCTTGGCTCAGACCTGTTTCAGGAACTTCTTGTACTCGATTCAGTATCAATCCACCCAGAGGCATTGAATCTTGGTTGAGTCGCTCGACAAAATAGGCAGCCTCGCGTAAAGCGTCACGCTCGGGCGCGGCAACAACTATGAACTCGGTGCCGGAGTCTTTGAGAAGTGCGTAAGTTGCATCAGCTCTTTCGCGGAAGCCGCCAAAAGTTGTATCGATATCAGCGACGAAGTTTCCTACATCAGCGAGTACTTGCGCACCGAGGAGTTTGCTCAGGACATTGGTGAAAATCCCAAAACCCATTGCGGCGATTCTGCCAATTCCACGGCCTGCACC
>CANMNM010000080.1 GCA_947499275.1 Actinomycetota bacterium
GACGTGGAATCAATTAACGGCCGGAATTAGATTCATTGACGGAGACCTCACGGATCCCACCGCTTATCAACGGATCGCGGAGGTCCTCACAGATTTAGACGCTCAAATGGGCACTCGAGGAAATCACGCCTTCTATCTTTCTATCCCACCGGGACTTTTTCCTGCAGTGTTGGAGAACTTGGAGAGAAGTGGGCTCGCCAATAGCCCCACACCGACTTCGTGGCGCCGAGTTGTTATCGAAAAGCCGTTTGGCCACGATCTTAAAAGTGCACAGGAACTCAATAAGCTGGTCGACACGGTCTTCCCCTCTGGAAGCGTTTTTCGCATTGATCACTATCTCGGCAAGGAGACCGTCCAAAACATTTTGGCTGTGCGGTTCGCCAATGCAATGTTTGAACCCTTATGGAATTGCAATTATGTTGATAATGTCCAAATCACAATGGCTGAGGACATTGGTATTGGTGGGCGGGCCGGCTACTACGACGGCATTGGGGCAGCCCGTGACGTCATTCAGAACCATCTACTTCAACTGCTTGCGCTCACTGCCATGGAAGAACCACTTTCTTTCAGTGCCGATGATGTCCGAGCCGAGAAGGAGAAGGTTTTACGTGCGGTCAGTGTTCCCGAGGACATCGGGGCACATACCTCCCGCGGCCAATATCAGGCTGGATGGCAAGGAGGAATTCCCGTAATCGGATTTTTGCAAGAGTCAGGTATTCCCGCAGACTCGACAACAGACACTTTCGCCGCCATGAGACTTAATGTCGAAAACCGCCGGTGGGCAGGTGTTCCGTTTTATCTACGTACCGGTAAGCGTCTTGGCCGAAGAGTCACTGAAGTCGCCATTGTTTTCAAACGTGCGCCACATTTACCCTTCAGCTCATCTTCCGTTACAGAGCTCAGCAACAATGCGCTAGTTTTCCGCATCCAGCCTGATGAGGGCGTCACAGTTCGATTCGGTTCAAAAGTACCCGACACGAACTCAATTCAAGTTCGTGATGTCACGATGGACTTTCAATACGGTGACTCATTCGTGGATACCAGCCCAGAGGCTTATGAGCGACTCATCCTCGATGTACTCCTGGGTGATCCGCCCTTATTCCCTCGCCACCAAGAAGTTGAACTCAGTTGGGAGATTCTTGACCCAATTCTGAAATACTGGGAATCTCAGGGCGCTCCTGAGCAGTACGCATCCGGTGGTTGGGGTCCTACTTCATCGCACGAAATGATTGCGCGTGACGGACGTACGTGGAGGCGACCATGATCCGACTCGAAAACACGAGTGGTGGTGCCATTGCCGCAGCAATCTCCGCTGAGCGGCACCGACAAGGTTCGCCGACAACAGGCATGGTGCTAACGATGGTAATTCTCACCGATGAGGAATTTCAATCTGATGCCACATCGGGTGCGGTCTTCGCAGCCCGACAGCACCCAATGCGGATTGTCACCGTAATCCCACGACCGGGCCGGGGTTCTCATTCACTCGATGCCGAAATTGCAGTAGGCGGTGACGATGGCCCCGGTGAGGTCGCCGTACTGCGGCTACGTGGGGAACTCGCCGATCACGCTGACTCTGTGGTAATCCCGCTATTGCTCTCTGATACTCCGGTCGTGGCTTTTTGGCCCTCACATGCTCCCGCAGTGCCCGCGGAGGACACTATTGGTCGACACGCCCAGCGCAGGATTACCGATTCCGCGACCAGTGAAGATCCTCTCGAGGAGTTGCGGCGACGTGGCCGTGGCTACCGACCCGGTGATACTGATTTGTCTTGGTCGCGGCTAACACCTTGGCGATCAATTTTGGCAACCGTCTTTGATCAACCCATGGCTCCTGTCACCGGTTGCTCAATCACCGCAGAATTTAATAATCCCAGCGCCACCCTTCTCGCAACGTGGCTGGAGAAAACCCTGAATACCACCGTCGAAATCACATCAACGGATTCGCCGGGGATTGAAGCGGTAGTTATCACAATTGAAACGGGAGAGATCGCGATCACCCGAGCGGACGGAAGGACTGCGACCCTGTCTCAGACCGGTGCGCCCGATGCCCTCATTTCACTTCCGCGACGCGATTTGACCACACTGCTCAATGAGGATTTGCGTCGACTTGATCCCGACGACGTTTATGGCTGGGTAATTCGCTCTTATGCCGGGAAGAGTACGTGATACCTCAAGTTCAGATGTCCAAAAGTGTTGTTGCAGAAGTTCTTGACATACTTACGGAGTTACTGATGAGCGCGGATCCAGAAAAGTTGCACCACGTAGTTCTCACCGGCGGTGGCGCGGGCCTCTCAATCACCGCTCAACTGGTGAACGTGGCTAAGAAGATTCCACAACAAACGTGGGCCAACACACACTTCTGGTGGGGCGATGAAAGATTTGTTGAATCAGGATCGATTGATCGCAATGACTTTGGGATTGAGACAAGTCTTGGTGAGTTTTTTATTGAGTCCAATATCCATCGGATCCCTGCCGCCGACCAAGTTCAGGACGCAGAGGCATCCGCGGATGAATACATACATCAACTAATTGATTTGGGATCTGACGGTTTTCCACCACAATTCTCATGTGTGATTCTTGGTGTTGGACCTGAAGGTCACATTGCATCGCTTTTTCCGGGTAGACCCGAGCTAGAGTCACCGTTAATCGCACTACCAGTTTTTGATTCCCCTAAACCGCCACCCATTCGAGTCACAATGGGTTTCTCCACCCTTAACAATTCACAACTGACGCTGTTACTTCTAGGCGGCGATTCAAAACGCGAGGCTCTTACTGCAATTCTGAGCCCTACGGGTTGTATTGAACAGACTCCAGCTCGTGGAATCGAAGCAGCCAAACTTTACGCGGTGACCGACCTGTCAGTTGCCGTGTAACTTGTCAATTGCCTCTTGCAAGATGGCAGCGCCGTCTTTGTCAGATCGACGCTCTTTAACATAGGCAAGGTGGGTCTTATATGGCTCAATCTTGGGTGGCATCGGTGGATTGTCTTTATCGGTTCCAGCAGGTAGGCCACATCGTGGGCAATCCCACTCTTCTGGGACTTCTGCTTCAATGGCGAAGCTCGGCTTGGATTCATGGCTTCGACTACACCAGAAAGAGACAAAGAACCGCGGTGCCGCCTCGCCGCGCTCGGCTTCACCCATAGGTCCTGCGCCGACTCGACTGCCACGAATTGCGCTTCCACCAGCCATTAATTACTCCTTTGAGAACTCATAATTGTGTGAATAAGTACACGGTTGACGATGAACTACTGCTTATGAACCTGTTCGAACGAGGAGTCCGACAGCAACAATGCATGCCGCCCAAATAAGGCCAAGCCCCACCGTCAAACGATCGAGGTTCTTCTCGGCAACCGAAGATCCGCCGACTGACGAACTCACCCCACCGCCGAACAGATCGGAGAGTCCACCGCCCTTACCGCGGTGCAACAGGATCAAAACAATGAGCAAAACGCTCGTGATAATGAGAATCACCGCGAGGGCGATGGTCAGGGCAGTAAGCATTACCGGACTTGGACCTTTCGATTATGAAGCAAAGACACGCTTTAGGATATGCCAACGAGGGACTTAAAGGTCAGCGGGGTGCATCCGGTATCGGATAATGCCGACAAATTCATCGGAGTCCAAGCTGGCCCCGCCCACAAGGGCTCCATCGACATCTGGTTGGGCCATGATTGCCGCCACGTTTTCGGCCTTAACCGAGCCGCCATAGAGAATACGTAGGCTCTTGGCCGCCTCAGGACTCCACTTCTCGCGCACATGCTCACGAATGGCGAAACAGGCCTCCTGGGCGTCGGCTGGCGTTGCAACAGAGCCCGTACCGATAGCCCAAACCGGCTCATACGCGATCACCAAGCTCCCGACCGCTTGCGAGCTGACGCCTTCCAGTGACTCAGAAACCTGCTCGAGTACAAAGTCAATCGTGTTGCCCGCCTCGCGAATATCCAAGGACTCTCCCACGCACACAATGGGTATCAGTTCATTACTCAGGGCGGCTTGGGTCTTGGCGTTAACCATTGCATTGTCTTCACCGTGATGAACTCGTCGTTCGCTGTGACCGGTCAGGACAAAAGTGCAGCCCAACTTCGCCAGCATCGCACCCGAGATATCGCCCGTGTGCGCACCCTTTGCGAAGGGTGATAGGTCTTGGGCTCCGTACTTAATGTCGTATTTGTCCCCAAAAATCAATGTTTGTACTGATCGCAAGTCGGTAAACGGTGGAATCACGGCGACTTCAACTGCAGCGAAGTCAGCCTCGTTTAGTGCAAAAGCCATCTTCTGGACTAACGCAATAGCCTCAAAGTGATTTATGTTCATTTTCCAGTTGCCCGCCATTAGCGGCACCCGATCACTCTTTGCCATTTTCTATTTTCCTTCCAATACTGTCAGCCCAGGCAATTTTTTGCCCTCAAGGAATTCTAGACTTGCGCCGCCACCGGTGCTGATATGGTCAAACTTCTCGTAATCGACATCAAGAATGCGAACTGCTGCAGCGGAGTCTCCCCCACCTATCACCGTGAATCCATCGCATGCAGCCATCGCCGAAGCGATTGCCAAAGTCCCACCAGCAAAAGGTTCCATCTCGAATACGCCCATCGGACCGTTCCACACGACGGTTGCAGATCCAGCAATGACCTTGGAATACATCTCGCATGTTTTGGGTCCAATGTCAAGACCCATGTGATCCACCGGAATGGAATCACGATCCACCAGCATGGTGTGCGCATCCTCGGAAAAGTGATTGGCGACAATGAAGTCCACGGGCAGCATGAGATTTACACCTAGGTCATGTGCTTGTGAAATAAACCGCTTTACGTCATCAACGAAATTCGGCTGTGAAATCGATTCCCCAATTTCTAATCCCAGAGCGAGAAGGAATGTGTAGGCCATGCCTCCGCCAACCAGCAAATTGTCAACCCTAGGAAGCAGGGACTCAATGACACCAAGTTTGTCGCCCACCTTGCTTCCGCCAAGAATTACCGTGTACGGCCGCTCGGCCCCCTTGAGTAACTGTTCAAAAACTTCACATTCGCGAGCCACTAATAGCCCTGCTGCATTTGGCACGATTTGAGCGAGATCTGTCACCGAGGCTTGTTCTCGGTGAACTACCCCAAATCCATCGCTGACAAAACCATCGGCCCAAACTGCCCAGCTACTAGCCAATTCGCGTCGTTGCTCGAGATCCTTACTCGTTTCCCTTGGATCGAATCTAACGTTTTCAAGAAGGGCGACTTCGCCTGCTTCCAATTCATTAATCAATGACAAATCTCCAGCAGACTCAGGCGAGAAATGAACTGGGAATCCCAACATCTGAGAGAGTCGCAGGGCCACCGGTGCTAATGAAAATTGTGCGACAGGAACGCCTTCAGGTCGCCCAAGGTGAGATAAAATCACAACCCGCGCGCCCGCGTCCCGTAAGGCATTTATTGTTGGAATGGCAGCAGAGATGCGCAGATCATCAGTGATCTCACCTTCAGCGTTCAACGGAACATTGAAATCACACCGCAAAGCAATCGTAGAGTCCTTGAGAACAAGATCGAGCAGGGTTCGCACTAGAGCTTGGCACCCACAAAGTTGACGAGGTCAACGATTCGATTGCTGTATCCCCATTCATTGTCGTACCACCCGAGAACCTTCACCATGTTGCCATTCACGATTGTCAGGGAAGCATCGAAAATACATGACGATGGATCAGTCACAATATCTGTTGAGACGATGGGATCCTCGGTGTACTGCAAAATCCCCTTCAGAGGACCCTCTGCAGCGGCCTTAACCACCGCATTGATTTCATCACGGGTCGCCATCTTTTTCAATTCAACCGTGAGATCGGTTGCTGAGCCAGTCGGGACGGGTACACGCATTGCGTATCCATCAAGCTTTCCTTTGAGATGTGGCATTACCAACCCGATTGCCTTGGCGGCACCAGTACTCGTAGGAATCATGTTCAGAGCAGCCGCACGAGCTCGGCGGAGGTCGCTGTGTGGGAAGTCCAGAATACTTTGATCATTTGTATAAGCATGAATCGTGGTCATCAGTCCACGCTCGATACCAAATGCATCGTCGATTGCTTTCGCCATCGGTGCCAAGCAATTTGTAGTGCATGAAGCATTCGAAATGATGTCATCGGTTGCCGGATTGTACTTGTCTTCATTGACCCCCATCACGATCGTGATGTCCTCGCCCTTTGCAGGTGCAGAAATGATTACCTTCTTGGCACCAGCCGCAATGTGCTTACGGGCCGACTCTGCATCCGTGAAGAACCCGGTGGACTCAACGACGATATCTGCTCCAATGTCACCCCACGGAAGGCTTGCTGGATCCCGCTGCGCAAAAATAGGGATTCGAACGCCATTAACGACGATCGCGCCATCTTCAGCCACGACTGTTCCATTAAAACGGCCTAAAATACTGTCGTACTTAAGCAAATGTGCCAGAGTCTTAGTGTCGGTGAGGTCGTTGATCCCCACAATCTGAATATCAGCTCCACTTACTTCGATAGCACGAAAGAAATTACGGCCGATTCGGCCAAAACCATTAATT
>CANMNM010000081.1 GCA_947499275.1 Actinomycetota bacterium
TAACGCCGAATACGCAATGCGACTGAGCTATTCCGGAGAGTTCGTGCACGCAGCACCCTGGAGCACAGGAGCGCAGGGGAGTGCGAACGTCTCCCACGGTTGTATCGGTATGAGTACAGCGAACGGCGAATGGTGGTGGAATCAGAATGAGATCGGCGACGTTGTGATTGTAGAAAACACCCCACTCATTCAAGGTGATGACGGTAATGGTTTAACAGTGTGGAATGCCTCTTGGGATGAATGGCTTGCCAAATCATTTACCGGACCGCGCTTCACCCAACCGATCACAACCGTTGCGCCGCAACATGATTCATTCGATATTAAGGCACTGGGTTTTGCCAACAACTCTTAGCTCAGGTGAATCTGATGCAGGATTTGCATTTGTTCAATTAGGAAACCGTTACGGGTAGACCACTGAGAACTGCGGTTCCACCAAGTGGATCCACATGATCCACACTGACCAAAACATTGACATTGAAATCTGCCCATCCGTGAGGAATGCAAATGCAACCGCGGGATACTGTGTCACTAATCGCCAAAGCGATGTTAAGACTCCCGCTGGCGCTAGTGACGCAAATCATCTCGCCATCAGTTCGACCTAAATCTGCCGCATCTAGTGGATGCATTTGGGCTGTGGGCATATTTGAACCACCCTGCAGATTCACAATGTCTTTCATCCACGAGTTGTTACTGCGTAATTGGCGTCGCCCTACGAGTAAGTATGAGCCGACGGCTGGGCTCGGCGTAGCAGTCTTCATTGCAGAGGCTGCGGTCGCCAGAGTTTCAATGAGTACAGGTGGTGCAAACTCAATGCGACCACTGGGCGTTCGTAAAACTTCGGGCAACCGTGGAGTCAGTGGACCCAGATCGATTCCATGGGGAGCATCAATGATCTGCTGCAGGGTTAAGCCAGCAGGGCTAGAACGCAATCGAATGTCTAGAACTCGTTCAACCCCACGTAATGGAGCCACGAGTTCAAGGACCGCTTCAATGGTTAAACCCTGTAAACGTGATGCGGAATCTGTTATGGCTTGATGTGCAACCGTTGCCGCCAGGATGTCATCCATCGCCTCGGCACTGATTTCATTGCCTGTGTTTATTCCAATAGCGATCCCCGCAAGAGTCAACAAGACATCAGCTTCATCCATGTGACCTTGCGGAACCGGAAACACCGCGGGGGAATAGCGAGCCTGATTGCGCACCGCGAGATTGTTGAACACTACGTCGTAATGCGAACGGGTCAGCGGTGAAGAAACGGGAAGCACAACGTCGGCTAATGAACTGGTAGCGGTGAGGTAGGGATCCACCGACACCATGAAATCGAGGGACTCAAAGGCTGCTCGTAGACGCAATGAGTCCGGGGTTGAAACAATTGGATTGCCTCCAATCACGAACATAGCCCTAATATGATGTCCAGATTCGGGATCAGGGGTGTCAATTTCCTCGGCAAGCGCTGAGACTGGGAATTCACCCAAAACGCTGGGTAATTCGCGAACCCTCGTGCGTCGACGCCCAGGGATGCTCACGCCGTGTCCAATGCCGGCGGTTCCCTCGGTTGATGGTCCGCCGGCTGCGGGTAGCGCAAACATCACGCCACCGGGCTTGTCCAATGATCCAATTGAAATATTGATCACATCAATCAACCACGAGGCAACAGTTCCCATGGGCAGTACTGAACCGTCAATGCTCAACCCCGAAGTTGTTGTCCCCATTCGCCCGTAGACCGCAGCGCTGGGAGCGGCCCGGAGTTCAGCGCTAATTCGACGCGTTACATCAGCGTCGATCCCTGTCAAGGCGGCAACCGCCTCGGGTGTGAAAGCAGACAACACTGATACCAGTGACGCAACAGCGGCAGAGTCAATCCATTGCGCTGCAGCACCGAAGTTAGGGTTTCCCTCAACAATGAGGACATGGGCAATGGCGGCGAGCCACAGAGCATCACTGCCAGGGCGGATTCCTACATGTTCGTCGGCGAACTCCGCGGTGCGGGTACGGATTGGGTCAACAACGACCATTCGACCACCTCGTTTGCGCAAGGCCCGCAACCTGCCGGGGAAGTCGGCGGCGGTCAGCATTGAGCCGTTAGAAACTATTGGGTTTGCCCCCAGCACCAAGAAGTAATCGGTCCGGTCGATGTCAGCTAAGGCAATCGATAATGCCGTTCCGTACATCATGGCCGAAGCGGCTTGCTTGGGCATTTGGTCCACGGTGCTGGCAGAAAAACGCTGCGATGTTCCCAGGGATTTAATGAAGGCTGGCAACATGAACGTTCCTGACAACGAGTGCACATTTGGATTACCCAGAAATAATCCAACCGAATCAGGACCAGAGATCCTGATCACCTCACCGAGGCGGGTGCGAATGAGCGCAAAAGCTTCATCCCAGGTTGCGGACACCAATGCGCCATTCACATCGCGAATCAGGGGAGTGCTCAATCGGGTGGGGTCGGAATCAACGTCACCGAGAGAGACGCCCTTGGGACAGATGTATCCGTGGCTAAATACATCGGCTTTGTCTCCGCGCACCGAAGTCACGATCGAACCTGTGATGGATAGCTCCAGACCGCAGTTCGCTTCACATAATGGACAAATGCGCAATGCGGTGCGCTCGGAATCAGGCTTCATGGACGCAAGCCTGCCACTGAAGGCCTATGGCCGCCTACTAATGCCAAAATTATTGATTTAGCGGTGTGGAGCGCGTCATCACGATCGTGATGTTGGGAGGGTGGGGGAGGAGAGGCTGGGGGAAAAGTTGAGCCCCCAACCTAGGCAGGGGGCTCAACGAAACAAAAGCGAATTACTGTCTTTGGTCAACCTGCTCTTGGTTGGTCATTGGCATTCCTGGGTGGTGTAGGACGCCACCGTGGCCAACGGGGTCTTGATCGAGTTCCTCGTATTCGTGCAGGGGGGCTTCAAGTCCTGCGCTATGCGCGGCGTGGGCTTGACCCGCTTCAATCTCGGCATCGGTTGGACGCTCGATATTGTCCCGTAAGAAGAAACTCGACAGCTTGTGGCGAAGTTGATCAACCCGGTAACTTGGATTGCGAACTCCATCGGGATCAGTCTTGACCGGTGCGGGAAGAACGGGGAGGTCTTCCTTTGCGGAGATAACTGCCAACTCCTTGTAGTTCAGTGGCTGGTGTACCTCAATGAACTCACCGTGCGGCAGGCGTAGAACCCGACCGGATTCGTAGCCGTGGAGAAGCTTTTCGCGATCCTTGCGCTGCAAGCCCAAGCAAATTCTTTTTGTGACCAGGAAAGCAATCGGAGGAAGGATGATCAAACTGATTCGAAGAGTCCAACTGAGAATATTGAATGAGAGGTTGAAGGCCGCCGCAATAACGTCGTTGCCGCCACCAATCCACAGAATTCCGTAGAAGACGATTGCTGCAACGCCAATTCCTGTACGGACAGGTGCATTACGGGGGCGTTCCAGCAGGTTGTGCTCACGCTTGTCACCCGTGGCCCAGGCCTCAAGGAACGGGTACAACGCCAAGCCGGTGAACAGGATTCCGGGAATCACAACCGATGGAATGAGCACGTTCCACGAGATGGTGAATCCGGCGATCACACTTTCCCAGTTGGGCATCAGTCGAAGTGCACCGTCAAGCCAGCCGATATACCAGTCGGGTTGGGTTCCCGCTGAGACTTGGTCGGGCGTGTATGGCCCAAAGAGCCAGATTGGGTTAACCGTGACCAGTCCGCCTATAAGAGCGATGATGCCGAAGACGATGAAGAAGAAGCCACCGGCTTTAGCCATGTATACGGGCAGGAGTGGGTATCCCACGACATTTGTGTTTGTACGGCCTGGTCCAGGGAACTGAGTGTGCTTTTGGGTCCAGACCATCATGAGGTGGACCGTGATTAGCGCCAGGATGATCCCGGGGATAAGCAGAATGTGTGCTGCGTACAGCCGGGGGATAATTTCGGTGCCGGGGAACTCGCCTCCGAAGACGAGGAATGCGGCCCATGTCCCAATCAACGGAATGGATTGCAAGATTCCTCGAATGATTTGAAGACCGGTGCCCGAGAGCAGGTCGTCGGGGAGGGAGTAACCGGTGAAACCTGCACCCAGCGCGAGTGCGGTGAGCCCAACACCAACAAGCCAGTTGAATTCACGAGGCTTGCGGAAAGCTCCCGTGAAGAAGACGCGGAACATATGGACGGCCATCGCGGCGACGAAAATCAATGCACTCCAGTGGTGCATTTGGCGAATCAGTAGACCGCCGCGAACCTCAAATGAGATGTCCAATGAAGAGGCGTAGGCCTCGGACATTTGTACGCCCTTGAGCGGCACGTAGGAGCCGTTGTAGACAACTTCAACCATGCTGGGGTTGTAGAACAACGTCAAAAACGTACCGGTGAGAAGGACCACGATAAAGGAGTACAGGGCAATTTCACCGAGCATGAATGACCAGTGGTCGGGGAAGACTTTGCCAAGGTTGCGGCCAAGGAACTTGTTGCTCCCTAGGCGCTGATCGACGTATTTGGCGGTGGCCCCGCCTATTTGCTCAACCGGATGATCCGTTGTTGTGCTCATGCTTTATCTCGCTCCCAGAAACTAGGTCCGACCGGTACGGCAAAATCTTGTGTTGCTATCAAATATCCTTCCTCATCTACCGAGATTGGCAACTGCGGCATATTTCGGGCAGCTGGGCCAAAAATTACCGCACCAGAATCCGCGAGATCAAAGGTTGATTGGTGGCATGGGCACAAAAGGTGATGTGTTCGCTGCTCATAGAGAGCAATGGGGCAACCTACGTGGGTGCAAATTTTTGAGTAAGCCAAAATTCCGTTGTAATCCCAGCCCTCACCTTGCTGTGAGCGAATCTGCTCGGGATCCATGCGCACCAAAATAATTGCTGCTTTACCGCGCGCATTGAGGTTGTGTTCTTCCTCTTGGACTTCAAGTATTCCCTCGGGTAGAGCAGATACAAGACCACCGACGGGCAGATCTTCTGGACGAACCGGCATGTAGGTTCCGTCGGAGATGATCCGCTTGCCCTTTGTCCACATGGTTGTTGACAGTATTTCCGTAGGGTTTTCACCGGGAGGGGTTATCCAAAGATCACGTAGCACGACAATGATGGGAATGGGTAGCAGCGCCATCGCCCCTATTAGTGAGCGGCGGATCATCTTGTAGCGAGCGAAACCGGATTCTTCTTTACCGCGTTCATAGTTGGCTGCAGCAAGGTTGTCATCTTCTTTTTCCGAAACCATGTCGTGGCGCTCTTGAACAACTTCAACATCAGGCATCAGTTTTTTGGCCCATTGAATTGCGCCGGCGCCAATGAGGAGTACGGCCAACCCAAAAGTGAGCCCGAGTACGACGTTGCTGGCTCCCACTTCACCGAGGACGGGGATATAAAGAACGGCGTATTTGTCAATCACCACGTATGCGATGACCGAGAGAATCACAAACACCATGGACAGGGTGAACATCGCTGCCACTTGGCGCTCTGCTCGACGGGCGGCCTTGGGGTCGGTGTCTGTTACCCGCAACCGGTGGGGAATTTCAGCCACCGGCGAGTAACCCAGTTGTGCTGGAGCATGTGAGTGTGCCTCGTTCGCGGGTTCGTTATTTCCGCCAGAGCTTGGAGTGATTTCGTTCATCGCGCTTTGATTCCAATCCAGACGGCCGCGCCAATGAATGCGGCGAATACGGCAACCCACATGAACAGACCCTCGGTAACCGGACCGATTCGGCCGAGTGAGAGACCGCCAGGGCTGGGAGCTTCTTGTAGAGCCATGATGTAAGCGGTCACGGCCTGCTTGTCTTTGATGGGCAATGTTTCATTTGAGAATACCGGCATACTTTGTGGCCCAGACACCATGGCTTCATAGATTTCTTGCGGGGTGGCCTGCATCAGATTGGGTGCGTATTTCCCTTGAGTCAGTGCACCACCTTGGCCAGCAGCCTGATGGCACTGGGCGCAGTTGATGCGGAACAGGACGCCACCCTCGGCAATGTCTGCGTCGGAGTAGTCCAGATCCTCAGAAGTTGGGATTGCGGGGCCAGGGGCCAGTGAGGCGATGTAGGCCGACATTGCGGCAACTTGTTCAACGTCGTAGATGGGCTCTTTGGCCGTGGCTTGGGCGCCAGGAGCCGCAAGGGGCATCCGGCCGGTGGAAACCTGGAAATGGACCGCGGCTGCGCCGACACCTATCAGTGAAGGGCCGTTCATTGCTCCTTGGGCGTCAAGCCCATGGCAGGAACTGCAACCCTCGAGATACAGCTTTTTCCCATCCTCGACTTGGGTTTGCGTCCCCAATGCTGCTTGAGCAGGCTCAATATTGGACACCGCCGAGAAGGTGAGTCCAACTGCTCCAAGGGCTCCAACGAGCAGCAGGACGGCGACGAGGGGGTTACGCCTTCGTGCGGTAATGAACTTCACAGCGGCAAAGCCTTTCTTGATTGTCGAAAAATGGTGTAGCGGGACTTACTTCAAGATGTAAATCATGAAAAAGAGTGCAATCCAAACAACATCAACGAAGTGCCAGTAAT
>CANMNM010000082.1 GCA_947499275.1 Actinomycetota bacterium
CGGATCAATGTACTTCCCCAAGTGCTCTCAAGTATGGCCACTTGCTATGAAAGGTGAAGAAGACACTGATTGTCTTTTCCGTGAAATCCCGAGTTAGTTGTTTGGTGGAGTTGTAGTTTTCACAGGCCAAATGTGGCGCTCATATTTGCAAGGTGTGCCGGCGGTTACTAACCGTTAGGGAGTGTCTTGTCATCATGATACCACTTTTGGTATCATTCAATTATGGCTATGACACTGCGACTTCCGGCTGAAGATTCTGCTGCACTTGCCCGGACCGCTGAGATGGAACAACGCTCGCAACACGATGTCATCATCACTGCACTTCGGGAGTACATCGAGCGTTCGAGTCGCGATGCTTTGATCCAACAGGTCATGGATGCCGAGTTGCCCAGATACGCCGAGGCCCTCGAACGACTCGGCCAATGATCTACCTGACCCTGGAAGAGATCCTCGGGGTTGCGGCGCGCGTTATCGATGGCGAAGTGAAGTTGCGCGATGTAGGTCTGCTTGAAGCAGCGGTTGCACGTCCAAGGGCCTCTGCGTTCGGCGCGGACGCCTATCCGGATCTGCATTCCAAGACGGCTGCTCTTCTGCTCTCCATCTGTCAGAATCACGCCCTGATCGACGGGAACAAACGTCTAGCCCTGGCAGGCACAATTGTGATGCTCGGCGTGAATGGTTGGAAGTTAACGCTTACCAATGATGAGGCGTATAGCCTTGTGATCGCGGTGACCAGTGGTGATCTTGCTGAAGTTGCAGAGGTGGCCGAACAGCTACGAAGCGGTTCCACTACTCGCTAGCCCCACAATATGTTTGGCTCATTTGGCATGCCTTCCACTTAACTTCACTCTGTGAAGGCACAATTCCACTATGAAACTCTTGTCCACTTTCAAACTTTGGTCAGTGTGGCGCACGGCCCGGGTAATCACATCTCTGTTCATCCTGATGGTAGCTGCCTACTACCTCGTGGTTGGTTTTGACAACATCACCAATCCAACAAACCCGAATGCCAGTAACTGGCCGTTTGTTAAGGGTGTTCTCAGCGGTGACGGTGTTCCAGCGGATAGCGGCTTTGAATGGCGGTTCATTGACGCAACCTGGTTCCAAGCCGCTTCATACATCGCCGTCATAGCCTGCGAAACGCTCACCGGCATCCTGTTGTTAATTGCCGGCATTCTTGGACTGCGGGCATCGGCCAGTAGTGATCGGTGGAACCACGCGCAGAAGTTGACTTTCCTCGGTGGCTTCCTTGGCCTAGCTATCTTCTTTTTTGGATTCATGGTTGTCGGTGGAAATTGGTTCATCATGTATTTGAATTCGAAGTGGAATGGACTTGAGCCAGCCTTCCAAAATTCCGTCATGACAATCACCATGCTGATACTGACAGCTGGGGTCATGATCGGTGGTCACCTTTCTCAGGAGTCTGATGAAACCGAAAGTACCAAGAGCTAATGCAAAATGTGAGCAGGGCCGTTGAACTGCAAAACTCCTCGGCCTTGGAACCGCGCGCTCAAACTCAGCCCTTGATTCAGTCTTCACCGCTTCACAACAAATAGCAGATCGCAAAAAGCGAGAGACAGAACAAATCATTCGCGATCACAGGGGAAAGTTGGGCGTTCTTGTTTTGGTTGGCCACCAAGCCAACATCATTGATTTGACCGGGATTGCTCCAGACTCAGGAGGAGCAGTTATCGCCCGCGCCGACAGAAACGGCAAAATAAAGGCTCGCGGTCAAATTCCACCGCCCTGATTTACGCGACCGGCTTGACCGTACAACGCTTCCCGGGCTTCATCAACGTCGAGATGCAGGGCAACCACACTCACTGGCCCTGGCGTGGTGTCAACATGCAATGAGGCGAGATTCAGTGCCCGTTCCCATGGGCCTTGAGTTATGTGAACTGATTGGGTTCGAGCATGGGGAATGATCATTAGGTGCCGGGTGATTCTTCCGCGGCGAGCTGCGAATGAGTTCGCACTCCATCCCATTGCAAGATTGCGCCATTGAATGGGTGAGCGTTTACTGGCGCGATTGGGGGCCACTTTCCAGTCAATCTCTGCGATGTCAATATTTGGAAGTACTCGAGCCACAATTGAATCCGCTACTGAGCGTGTTGCGACGGGAAGTAGCAGCGTTTCCTTGTTTTTCCCAGAAGAGCCTTGGGAAGAAGAACCGACACCGGCAATGTTGATTGCGACTCGCGTCCAAGAATGACTCCGCCACAACCATGGCTCGATGAAGTCAATTGCCTGAACTCTGCCTTCGGGAACAGTTCTATTTTCAGTCTTCAAAAGTCCGTAACGCAGTCGCAGACCGTCCGGGGAATCATAAACAGTGAAGCCATAGAAAGTAATGAACTCAACGATCACAATCAGAATGGGAACACCACCGGTCACGAGGGCAAATGTGATTCCGGCCCAGCCTTCAATGACATAGCTGAAGATCAGAATCGCAATGGTTGCAGTGAACAGCAATACGGTTGATGTACGCAGGAGTAGACCCAAGGCTAAGTCACGACTGGGTAGCCGAAAAAGAACTGGCGAATCGGTGTCTGTGGATTCAGTCTGAGTACCGGCCGCCAGATTGAGAAGTGTTTGACGAATTTCCGTTGCATCGGTGAGTGAAAGAAATCTGAATGTAACCCGTGAATCCTTTTGCCCCGCTACCTCAACAACGAGAACTGCCATTGAAAAGATTCGGGCTACGAGCGGTTGGACTACATCCACAGCCTGAATGCGGGAGAGTTGGACACGTCGCTCATTGCGAATTAGCACACCGGACCGAACTCGCAGGTCCCCATCTTGATCAATCCAAAATGAAAAAGCACGCCAACCCAGGATTTGGAAGAGGGCAACGAAAATCGAAAGCGCGAGGCTGGCAAGACCAATCACTAGTACACCGGCCACAAATGGTCGAAGTGCTGGGAAGTTTTGGGTGAAGCTAAATCCAGATGGAAGAAATATCGCAAGGGCGAAACCAATAATTGCGGGCAGGACCGAGACGGCTGAGAGCAGCGGGGAAACCGGACTCAGTTTGCGGTGGCCCTGCGAGTCAGTTAATCCACTGCCGAGTGTGATCATCACAACCCCGCCGCGCGCGATTCACCGCGTTTTGCGAGACGGTCGCGCACAGCGGCGGCAACCTCGGGGACAAGCCCAGGAATAGCAGCATCGGTTGTTGCCGCAGCAGTGTGTATTTGCACGGTGGTGACCCCGAAAGCCCGATCAATTGGTCCGGCGGTGACGTCAACGAGCTGCATGCGCCCGTAGGGAACAATCACGAGTCTGCGAAAGAGAATGCCACTGGTGACTAATAGGTCAGACTCGCGCTCACAATAGGCATAGGAACGAACGCGCCTACCGATCAACCACCACAACCAGATAAAAGACACCAATCCGAGTGCGGCAACAATCCATGCAATGAAACTGGGCACCGCTGGAATCAGCCAAAGTGCTATGACAATTCCGATCACTGGAATTGCGACGAGCACAACAACAAGCCGACGTGCTGATATGAGTTTCTCTGAAACAGGTATCCAGTCATCATTCGAGTAAAAAGCGGAGTCGGTATTCACGTGTCTATAATGCCTTGAGTTCCACATCCCTCTTCATCGTGCCTGTCGATTTTGTGTTGGATGCCGATCCTGCCTGCGAATCGGCATGAAATAGATTTTGACCCGCGAACCGATGGTTTTTTGTAGGGAAGGAAATTGTGTCCGTAACTCTCAGTACTAGTCCACCGGTGTGGGTACTCGATCTTGGGGAGGACGAGAATCGTTTCTCACCAGAATTTCTCTCGAGTGTTGATCAAGCATTGACGGCAATCACGGAAAGTTCTGAACCTGCGGCGCTGATGATTACGGCGACCGGCAAGTTTTTCTCGAATGGGCTCGATTTGGATTGGGTGGCGGCCAACCCCGGGGAGTGGGACACGCATGTTGCAAGTGTGCAATCAATGTTTGCCCGAGTGCTCACCTTGCCTGTTCCCACCGTGTGTGCAATCAACGGTCACTGCTTTGCGGCGGGTGCAATGCTCGCCTTGGCCTGTGACTATCGCGTCATGCGGACCGAAAAAGGTTTCTACTCTCTCCCAGCTATCGACATTAAGATCCCACTCGCTATCGGGATGACTTCAATGATTCAATCGAAGCTAACGCCTCGCACCGCACTTGATGTGATGACAACAGGGTGGCGCTATGACGCACCCATGGCCCTTAAAGCGGGGATCGTCGATTCAATCTGTGATGTTGCGGACTTGCAAGATGTTGCCCGAAAAATGGTTGCCACCCTTGCCGGTAAGGATCGTCACACACTGGGCACGATGAAGTCCACTATTTACAGGAATGTCGTTGCTGACCTGGTGAATCCGCTTGTCTGAGATCAATCGCGACTGGTTGTTTTGATTTCGGAAACCCAATGTTCGAGGTTGTCAAGACTTAGTTCTCCTGCAGCAACTGCAGTAATGGTTTTAAAAATTTCAACTTGATCTGCAACGAGGTCCCATCCATTGAGGTCCGCAAAGTTGACCGCACAGACCCAACTCAGGCGCTTATTCCCATCTACGAGCGGATGATTACGGTTAATTCCTTCAATGAGTGCTGCACATTTTTGATTAAACGCTGCATAAATATCCTCACCAAACGCTGTAGTACTTGGACGAGCCGCCGCCGATGCCAAAAGGCCTGCATCTCGAATGAGGAAGCCCATCTGGTTAGCGATAGCGATCGAATCTTCCGTACTGAGGTACTCGGTCATTCGGAGAGCAACCGAAGTGCTTCCGCGTCACGCACCATGACGTAATCAGTGGTTTGACGAATGCGCTCAGCTCGATCCATCTTTCCTATTCGGTCAAGTACAGCCAATCGCGCCACTTCATGCATGGATCGGTGCTCGCGCTCAGCCTGTTGGCGCAGCGCTTCGGTCTCTTCTTCGCTCAGTCTTAGGGTCATAGCCATGACTACATGGTATCACTGTGACACCATTCTGATATCACGTTGACCACTGGGTGACCACCTGCCTCAGAGGCAGGTAACACCCACTTTTTTGGCGGCGGTGATCAAGGCGCGGTCAAGTGTTGCAAGCGGGTCACCGGTGATCATGGCGAGGTGTAGGTAGGTGGCGTCATAGGCCGAGAGGCTGTGGGTGAGCGCAAGGGAAACGATCAGTTCAGGATTGCCTTCATCCAAAGTTCCAAAGGGCACCTGCATGATGTCGTTGAGGATCATCGCGCTCGTTGCTGAAGAGATGTCTCCTCGTCGCAGCCAGGTGGTGACCGCGTTCATCACCTCGAAGCGCCATAGCGCAGGAACGAGAGCAACGTGATCGTCGAGAAGGCCACGTCGAGCCAACGCCTCGGGTGATGCGTCTGCAGAGAACCATTCGAGGGCAATGGAGGCGTCAAGAATAAAAGACTTCACTTTCTTCCGGCCTGGATGTCTGCCCTGATGGATGTACCGGGGGTAAGGGTTACCCGTCGCGTATCAACCTTTGCCCAGAAGGCCGTCCAGTCACGGCTCAAGGGCGTGTCCGAAACGGGGACCAATCGGGCGACCGGCCTGCCGTGCTTAGTGATCGTGACCTCCTCACCACCCTCGACCCTTGCCAGGAGTTCGGAAAGGTGTGTTTTGGCCTCGAAAGCGCCCACAGTGTCTGTCATGAGTGGATTATAAGGTTAATTCAACCAGTTAACAACCAGTTTATTCTGTCCCAGTGCCCCTCAAGTGTGAAACTAGTCGACGAAGAAGAAACTCACCTTGTAACGCGTGGCAGATAGTGGCTTCAAGATCATCTCGCCCGAAACTCCCGAGTACTTTCCTGTGCCACCGATGATTGCGTGCGCGGTGGTCGTGGCAGGTGAGGTGCCGGCATTTGCGGTAACCAGTGCCGTCGTGTAGATCGCGCTATCGGCGATGGTGATGCTGATGTCGGTTTTGCGATTTTGCCGGCCACCGGGGATGAGTACTGAAGCGGTGATCTGAGAAGTTGCATACGCACCGACAGGTTTACCGCCACGAACCTCACTGACGTTGCCATTCGTCACGGTGATATCCCCGTGACTGTCTCCCTGCGTGCCGACATCGATCACCTCGCGGAAGGTGCGATCGAAGTACCAAACCAGATCGGCCTTGGCAGCGTTTGCGCTCGGTGCCGTAATGAGAATGGAGCCGGCAGCGATAAATCCAGCCGTGGCAAATGCGATGAGCTTGCGGTAGGTCGTGGTTGTAGTCATTGCGCAACTATAGGTTGTATCTCCCAAACAAAACCATAAATTTTCGCAAGAATCACGAAGACATTTACTTTCGAATGAGACCACAATTACCGAGCACAGATCACTGAACCATCGGCCATACTTGGTACATGTCCCAACGAGGGAAGCTTTGGATTGTGGCGCTGGTTGGTGTTGCTTTGCTAGGCCGCAAT